>DATLAD010000149.1:0-6117 GCA_035527575.1 Dehalococcoidales bacterium | reverse complement strand
ACTGCTCTTCTTCGATTTTCTTTATCTTTTCTATCCGGGCCACATGCCTGCCGCCCTCGAACTCGGTGGTCAAAAAGACCTCAAGGATAGACGCCACGCGCGCTTTCCCCTGTTCCGCCGCGATGCAGCAGATTTGAGCATCATTGTGCAACCGCGCCCGCTTCGCTGTAAAAGCGTCATAGCACTGGGCTGCCCTTATCCCCCTTACCTTATTGGCGGCGATGCACATGCCGATACCCGTACCGCATATCAGGATGCCCCGGTCATACTCCCCCCTGATAATGGCCTCGGCCACCTGCACGGCGATGTCGGGATAATCTACCGCATCCTCCGTGTAGCAACCGAAGTCGTGGTGACTGTATCCCTCTTCGGTAAGTATCCTCATAACAAGATCCTTGAGCTTACACCCCCTGTGGTCGCTGCCGATAGCAATACGCACGGACTTAACCTCCTGCATTAAATCTACCCCTTTTCTCCGGGATTCTGAAATCTCTTTAACACTTCACGCAGTTCCAGCCAGCTGACACGCCCCTGCCTGATAAGTTGCGGCGGACTGACCGTCAAATCTACTATCGTGGATAGCTCGCGCGTTTTAACGGGACCCTGGTCAAGTATCAGGGCCACTTCCCGGATGTTCTCTCCGAGTTGGGCCAGAACTTCCTCCGCCGAGTAAGCCCCCGGCCTGCCGCTGATATTGGCGCTGGTCGTGGTCAGGGGATGCCCCGTCATCTCCACCAGGCGCAGGATTACCCGGTTATCGGGGATGCGTATGCCGATAGTATCCAGTCCGGCCACCAGCATCGGCGGGACAATCTCCTTTTTGCGCAGCACCAGCGTCAACGCTCCGGGGAGGTAATGCCCGGCGATATACCGGGCGGTATCGTCCACATAGGCGTACTTCCCCGCCTCTTCTATCGAACTCACGGCAACGTGTATCGGGTTGGAGTACGAGCGACCCTTCAGGTGAAAGACTTTGGCTATGGCACGGGTGTCCAGGGCATTGGCCGAAAAAGCATAACCGGTATCGGTCGGACAGACCACCACCTCACCCCCGTTTATCAACCGGGCGGCGCGTTCCAGTAGCTCCTTATCGGGCCTGGCCGCATCTATCTTTTCAACCTTCGCCTTCATATTATCCCTCCAGGGGGACGTTAGGAAAAACATTCAGGCGCAAATCGGAAATCTCTCCCATCTTCATTCTAGCGTATCCGGCCGCAGCAATCATAGCGGCGTTATCGGTGCAGAGGGAAAGTTTTGGAAAGAATACGTCGATTTTCTTCTTTTTACAAATCTCCTGAAAGACCTCGCGGAGCCGGCTGTTGGCGGAGACACCGCCGGTAACGCTGACCGCCGCTACGCCCTGTTCTTCGGCAGCGCGCATCGTCCTGGCGACGAGCACATCGACGACCGCCTCCTGGAAGCTGGCGGCGATATCGGCCAGCGGCAAAACCTCGCTGCGGGCGACCCTTTCCTTGAACATATTGATAACCGATGTTTTAAGTCCGCTGAAACTGAAATCGAGCGTCCTGCTCCTTATCATCGGCCGGGGGAATCTGAAAGCCTTATTATTTCCCTGCTTCGAAAGTTTATCAATCACTGGCCCGCCGGGGAAGTCCAGGCCGAGGAACTTGGCAATCTTATCGAAGGCCTCACCGGCGGCGTCGTCCAGCGTTGTCCCCAGCAGTTCGTACTTGCAGTCTTCCTCAACGTAAAGCAACATGGTATGCCCGCCGGAGACGGTCAGACAGACGTGGGGCACCGGCATCCCGGGATTACTCAGCCGATTGGCGAAGATATGCCCCTCGATATGGTGCACGCCGATGAGCGGCACTCCGCGCGCGTAGCTGATGGACTTCGCCGCCGCCACCCCGACCAGCAGGCAGCCGATCAGCCCCTGCTTCGAGGTGACCGCTACAGCCTCGACATCGTCCAGCGACTTACCGGCCTTATCGAGGGCTTCTTTAATGACGTAGCCGATAAGCTCGGTATGCCTCCGGGCGGCAATCTCCGGCACCACCCCGCCGTATTTCCGGAGCAAATCGAGCTGCGTGGCGATGACGCTGGACAATACCGTCGTACCATCGGCAACCAGCGCCGCCGATGTCTCGTCGCATGAAGTCTCGATACCCAAAACCAGCATGAATACTATATATTCCTTTACGTATGGCTGCTCTTATATTTATTGACAAATGCTTTCGCCGTGGACTCTTTCAAATACAAAGGCGTCAGCGAAAGGACATCATCATTCTCACCGCGTTCAAGGCGCTGCGCCGCCAGGCAGGCCACCGCTGCCCCACCCGGCCTCGCCTCCACGGCCTTAACCTTCAACCCCGATTCCTGTTTGAGTGTCCGGGCGTAGACTTGCGCCCCGTCACCCGCCAGCACGGCAGGTCCCGTTATCATACCTGTTAATCCTTTAACATCACCGACATAGTACTCCCCGGTTCTGTTAACCGTGCCGTTTTCGGAGCGGTACAGGGCAGCGTAAACGGCATCCCCGGTGCCGACTCTGATAATAGCACAAATCAGCGGCGATTCGCTGCGGGCACCGTAAGCCAGAGCTTGCAGCGTCGAAACACCGGCAACAGGCTTTCCCGTGCTGAAGGCGAGCATCTTGCCCACCGTTACCCCCACCCTGATGCCCGTCCACGAGCCCGGCCCCCGCCCCACCCCTATTCCCTGCACGTCTCCAAGACCCAGGCCGGCGCTTCTCAAGGTAGAATCGATATTGGCGACAATCTGCTCCAGGGAATCCGTCTTCGCCTCGTAAGTGAAGTCGGCCAGAACTCTATCGCCGTCGACTACGCCCACGGCATTGGCGTAACCCGACGTGTCTATACCCAGCACAATCATCGCCTTCTCATCTCCTTGAGCAGGCTGACGAATCTTACACCGGACGTTGAAAACTCGATATGCCGCTTCCGGGCCGACAGTATATAAAATTCTACTTTCAGGATATCGTCGGGGAGAAGGGAAGGAATTTTCTCCGCCCACTCGATAATCATTACCCCTGACTCCGCACGCGAGAGGTAGTCGGTAATCCCCAGCTCGACGACGTCCGATTCCGCCCCGAGGCGGTAAAGGTCCATGTGAAAAACGGGCAGCCGTCCGCGGTATTCGTTCACCAGAACGAAGGTAGGGCTGTTGACCTGCCTCAGGGGAACGGCCAGTCCGGCGCAGATACCCCGCGTCAGCAGCGTTTTCCCGCACCCCAGCTCCCCGGTCAGGGCAATGACGCTGTCTGCTTCGAGGTGCTCACCCATTCGCTTCCCCAGGGCCAGGGTAGCCGCAGGACCATTGCTTAAAAAAACGTAGTTCTTCATCAAGGACTGAAAATCGTGAACTTTAAAAATATTTTTACCTGTTACGGCTGTTTTCGACGCCTGAGAAAGCAGCTTTTCCACTTGACGATAGTATAACATAATGGTAAATTGTGTTCTATAACCATGGTTAACGAAAATCTTAATCCACCCCCGGATGACAGCCGCCGGATAGCCACCACCGATGATATCGAGGTCTCCACGTATCTTGAGATTGCCAAGGAAATCAGCGGTGAACAGCCGGCGGCCACCGAGGAAGCCGTCTCCGGCGCCGAGCGCGAGGCCATCATCGTGCTGGACTTCGGCTCGCAGTACAACATGCTGATTGCCCGCCGCGTACGCGAGAGCCATGTCTACTGCGAGCTTTTGCCCCATGATACGCCCTGGGAGAAAATTGCCCCGTTAAACCCCAAAGGATTTATCCTCTCCGGCGGCCCGGCCAGCGTCTATGCCCCAAATGCCCCCCTCGCCCCCGCTTATGTTTACGAAAGCGGCCTGCCGGTGCTGGGCATCTGCTACGGGATGCAGGTTATCACCAAGCAGCTCGGCGGACAGGTTACGCCCGGGACGAAACGCGAATACGGCCATGCCGTCATGCACATCAGCCAGGTGGATTCGCCTCTGTTCGCCAAGATTCCCGAATCTACCCCCGTGTGGATGAGCCACGGCGATAAAATCGAAGAAATGCCGCGGGGCTTTACCGCCATTGCTTACACGGAAAACTCGCCCTATGCCGTCATCGGCGATGGGAAAGGCATATACGGCCTTCAGTTCCACCCGGAGGTAGCCCATACCTCCGAGGGCAAGACCATCCTGCGCAATTTCGTCTATAAAATATGCGGCTGCAAGGCCAACTGGACGATGGGCAATTTCGTCAGTGAAAGCATGGCCCTCATTAAGGAACAGGTGGGCGACGGCAAGGTCATCAACGCCCTCTCGGGAGGGGTCGATTCTTCCGTGGTCGCCACCCTTATCCACCGGTCTATCGGCGACCAGCTTACCTGTATCTTCGTCAATAACGGCCTGCTCCGCCGCGAGGAAGCGGATAGAACGCTCAAGGTCTTTAAGACCAACCTGGGCATGAATATCATCTATGTCGACGCTACCGACAGGTTTTTGAACCGATTGCAGGGTATCATCGACCCCGAGGAAAAACGCAAGATTATCGGGGAAGAGTTCATCAGGATATTCGAGGAGCAGGCCAACAAAATCGGCAAGGTGGACTTTCTGGCCCAGGGGACGCTCTACCCGGACGTTATCGAAAGCGTGTCCTCGGTGAGCACGGCCTCGGCCAAGATAAAATCGCACCACAACGTCGGCGGCCTGCCCGCCAAGATGACACTCAAATTGCTCGAGCCCCTTCGCTTTCTCTTCAAGGACGAGGTGCGGCTGGTGGGAGCGGAGCTCGGCCTGCCGGAGGAGATGGTCTGGCGACAGCCCTTCCCCGGCCCCGGCCTGGCCATCCGCTGCGTCGGCGAGGTTACGAGAGAGAAGCTGGAAATCCTGCGCAGCGCCGATTTTATACTGATGAACGAGATTAAAAAGGCCAAGCTGTACCGGCAGCTCTGGCAGAGCTTCTGCGTCCTCACCGATGTCCGGTCGGTGGGGGTCATGGGCGATTACCGCACCTACGGCTACCTGGCCGCCATCCGCGCCGTCACCAGCGAAGACGCCATGACCGCCGACTGGGCCCGCCTCCCCTACGACCTCCTCGCCCGCATCTCCAACCGCATCGTCAACGAGGTGGACGGCATCAACCGCGTCGTCTACGACATTACCTCCAAGCCCCCATCTACGATAGAGTGGGAGTAAGAACAAAGGAGGCGGAATAATGGATGGTAAGGAACAAATAGGCTTTCTAAAAGAAGGTTGGGAATACGACCATGCTACAAGTAAACCTGTTAATCTTCGTAAACCAGAGGAATCAGTACGCCAAAAATACGAACTAATACTGCATAATGACTATGGATATGATTACAAGCAACTAGATATTGAGGTATTTATCAAACGTGGTAGTCGTGGTGAAAAAAAGACAACGGGTACAGAGATTGAAAGAGACCGTGCCGATATTGTTATTTATTCATCAACAGATATAAATAAACGAGACCAGTATCAAGATATAATCGGGATAGTAGAGACAAAACGTCCTGAACAATCGGAGGGCGTTAAGCAGTTGATGAGCTATGTGTCGGCATCCTCCGCAAAGTGGGGGGTATGGACAAACGGCGATTTGGGAGGGATTGAGTATATATATCACGATAGTAAGACTGGGAGTATCAAACGAGATTTTATATTTGATATTCCTAAAAATGGTGAGACGGTAGAGGAAATGGGACTTCTTACCAAACAACGACTAATACCAGCTACTGACCTCAAATTAATATTCCAGCGATTATTAAAAACTCTTTACGCCAATACCAATATTAGCCGTAGAGAAAAATTAGGTAGTGAGATGATACGGCTTATATTCGCTAAAATTTGGGATGAGCGGTACGATGTCGATAAAGTACCAAAGTTCCGTGTAAGCATAGAGGATACGCCGGAAGCGGTCACAGAGCGTATCCAGAAATTATTTAATGAAGTGAAAAATGAATTAGTTAGAGATGGTGTATTTGAAGAAAATGAGAAAATAACACTTGACCCAAAATCAGTAGCTTGGGTTGTGGGGCAACTTCAGAGATATAGTTTATATCTTTCCAAAGACGCAGTAGGAGATGCGTTTGAAGTGTTTGCCGAGAGCAAGTTTGTTGGTGAAAAGGGTGAGTTTTTTACTCCTGCTGAAATAATAAATTACTGC
>DATLAD010000148.1:0-9937 GCA_035527575.1 Dehalococcoidales bacterium | reverse complement strand
ATGTTTTTATTCAGATGGTCTGGAGATGAGTTTTCAGCCTCGGAAATTTCCCCATTCAGATGGTCTCGCCATCAAACTTTGAAGCTATGGTCGGGGCGCCCGGATTTGAACCGGGGACCTTCTGAACCCCATGTAGCCCGTGAAAAAGGCGGAGGCCGCTTGCCTCCTTTTCTGAATGATATTGTAATGCCACCAAGCGTTAATGTCAATCTATCGATTCTTGATCCTTGTTAAGGCTGTACAGATATAATGTGACACCCTGATTAAAAGTAATATTGACATTTTCTCGATTTTCAGGGCATCTTTGAGGCTGGAATCGACCGGATTTTATTAATTTTTTAAAGAATCAGGTTGACAGTGCTTGATAAATCAGGTTGACAACCCTCTAAAAATACCTTTGGCCCTGGTTACTCCAGAGCCATTATCACCTTACCACTGGTTACCATTCTTGTCAAGTGGATTATTGTTTACTAATGTCGATTGTACAATGCAGGCTTTCGTGCAATGATGCCCATGAATCATCATCATCGAATCTAATGTAATACATGCAATTTCAGTTAAAATAAATAGAAGTAAGGATAAAGGGCTGACGAAGTTAACCAATAAGAAAGAATCGAAGAATATTATTTTTTATGGCCGCCGAATGTCTCGGCTGACCATACCTCTCTATACGTTCCGGCACCCATAATAAGCGTCATCTCGACATGAGGTCTGGTGTATTTATTCCAGGTCAAAGGCCCATGTTTAACCCCTTTTGGTATAAAAAGACCTGAAGTTGTGCTGAAGGTCAAGGGCTGGCTATTGACACAATACTCTATTTCTCCGCCAAGCTCTTCTGGATGATCAGGGTCACTGCCGAAATGGATGACAACTTCATTATAATTATGCACGTGTTCGAAAACGTGGGGGTTGGGTTCGGGCATACCGTAAATCCAGCCGCACTCAAGATAGTAATTGGCTCCCAGTACCAGGTGCCGATTCATGTAGGTCATGGTAGGCATCTGGCGGTTCTTCACTCCCCGGCCCACTTCCCGAACGGGGGTCCGGACAACGTATTCCTCATAGTCCGTGTCTGAGGTCTTACGCGGTAGTCTAACCGGGCCCGCCCCGGGGTCTCTCTGGCTGATACTTGGTCCATTATTGCCGGTGCCGAGCATAATCACCATCTGAACGTGTGGCCTGGCAAATTTCTTCCAGGTTAACGGGCCGTGGGGGACCCCCCTAGGAATAAATACCGACGTCGTAGTGTTGAAGGTTATCGGCTGACCGCCGATATAAAACTCTATCTCGGCGCCAAGGTCCCGGGAAGTATACGGACTGCCGCCGAAGTGCATGATAATCTCATCGAAGTCATGCACATGTTCCGATACGTGCGGATTAGGTTCTGGCAGGCCGTATATCCAGCCAAATTCGAGGTAGCAATCGGCTTCAGGGACCAGGGCCCGACTCATATAGGTCATGGCGGGACTCTGGCGATTTTTAACTCCAGAGCATGATTCGTAAATCGGTTTTCTGACCAAGTATTTTTCGTAGTCTATCATCCCGGTCTCTATCTATTTTTAAATTCGGGTTTTCTTTTTTCGACAAAAGCTTTCATGCCTTCTTTCTGGTCTTCGGTGGCAAAACACCGGGCAAAGTAGCATTCATCCAGGTCCAACGCGGCTGCCAGGCTCATGTCAGCCCCGGTATTGAAAGCTTTTTTAGCATAAGATAATATCAGGCTGCTCTTACCGAGCAGTTTCCTGGCCAGTGCCGCGGCTTCTTCCATCAATTTTTCCGGGGGGACTACTTTATTGACCAGTCCGATCCGAAGGGCAGTCTGGGCATCCATGACATCCCCGCTATAGACAATTTCTTTGGCCCTTGTCAAGCCGACCAATTGGGTAAGCCTCGGAATAGCCCCTCCACCCGGGATAATACCGAGATTTATCTCCTGTTGGCCGAATTGCGCTTTTTCCGAGGCTATCCTTAAATCGCAGGCCAGCGCCAGTTCGTTACCACCCCCGAAAGCAAATCCGTTTATGGCCGCAATAACCGGCTTGTTTAGATTGTAAATTTTATCACCTGCCTTCCTGGCGATAATAAGAAATTCGTTGATACTGACGCTATCTTTGTCCTTTATCTCCAGGATGTCCACGCCGGCGACGAAAGCTCTATCCCCGGCACCAGTAAGAATGACAACACGGATCTGGGGGTCATTTTCGATTTCCACAAAAAGCTCGTAGAGCTCACCGAAGACTTCAATATTAAGGGCATTTAATACTTTGGGCCGGTTGATAGTAACTATGCTGATACCGTCTTCTTTAGCCAGTAATAGATTTTTATAGTCCAAGTCATGCCTCCTGTGTCACCCCGAGTCGTGGTCTGCCCTCATTTATATTACCCTGTTAACTCACCGCTTTAAACTTGGGTAATGAGACCTCGTCGGTGACGTCATCAAAGTACACCTCCACAGGCGTGTCAACCTTTAAATCTTCCACTTTTATGCCGGTGATATTGCTTTCCATACGGGGGCCTTCGGCTAACTGGATGACAACCACGGCGTACGGGATGTCATCCGCGTACGATGGATGATAAGACACGCGGTAAACCACGAAGCTGTAGATTTTACCGCGGCCGCTTAACTTTACCCACCCGGCATCCATGGAGTGGCACTGAGGACAAAGGATGCCGGGTGGAAAGCGGATATACCCGCAATCATTACACTGTTGCATCCTTAGTTCATGCTGTTTGCAGTATTCCCAGTATTGCCGGTTATCATCGGTGATAATGGGTAAAGGCTTGGTGTAACTCGTCATCATAGTTTACTTCCTTAATATCAGCGTGCTGTGGGTCTGCATAACGCCGCCGTTATTGCTCACCAGGATAATCTCCGGCTCCCTGGTCTTGGTCGGCGCCCCCAGTTGTCTATCCGCGGCTTCTCCCCGCAATTGCACTACGGCTTCCGTCAGGGGAGTAAAGCCCATCTGATAAACCTCCGAAAGCAGCCCGCCGGAGGTATTGAGTGGGAAATCCCCTCCGGGTCCCAATCGCCCGGCCTTGAGAAAGTCTCTACCTTCTCCGCGACCGTAAAATCCGTAGTCCATTAGTTCGACTTCCACGGTATAAGTAAAGCAATCGTAGATCTCGCAGGCATCAATATCCTTCAGGGTTATTCCTGCCATCTTAAAGGCCTGTTCCCCGGACAGTTCGGCCCCCGTATGTCCGGTCAGGAATGTTGCCTGCTGAGGATTGGTGGCCGGATGGTCCTGCCCCATGCCCATAATATAGACCGGGCGTTTTTTAAGGTCTCTGGCTCTTTCAGCCGTCGTGACGATGAAAGCCCGGCCGCTGTCCGATATCTGGCAGATGTCGAACAGACGAAAAGGCTCAACGAGAATCCTGGCGTCGTAGTAGTCCTGGTAAGTCATCGGCCGGGTATACATAGTGGCCCGAGGATTAAGGTTAGCCCATCGGCGCTGGGCGACGGCGATTTCCTTCCAGGTTTCCGGACCGGTGCCGAACTCATGCATCGCCCGCCGGGCGGCAATAGCGTAACAGGCCGCCGCCCCAAAAAGTCCGTATTCAAGTCCACTGTTTAAGGCGGTTCCGTATTCACTGATACCGGACCGGGCGTTTTCGCCGTAAGTGCACAGGACGTAGTTAGCCAGGCCATGAGCCACGGCCAGGGCGGCAGTCTGGGCCTGACAGCCGGCCGAAGCGCCGAAAGCGTCCAGGGCGGATAGGAACCTGGCACGGATCCCGAGATGCTGCGCCATCAGAACTGCCGTAACCGAGGGATCGCCCATCGTCGGTTGTACCAGCAGTCCATCTATATCCTGGATTTTCAGTCCAGCGTCTAAAATAGCATTCCTGGCGGCCTCCAGGTGAAAACTCAAAGAGGTCCGGCCGGGCACTTTCCCCTGAGGGGTGTAGCCGACCCCGACTATAGCCGCCTTATCTTTCAGGCTTTCCATATCGCTTCATCGCTTCCTTCCTGGTTTTTTCCTCCCTTGAAGTTGGAAAAACCAACGACCAAAACCTCAAGCAGCTACATGCTGACCTTGAATTGTCCGGGCAGTTCGGTGGTAATGCTTCCGTCCGCAATATGCCCGGCTATCTCCTCATCGGTCATCCCCAGCAAATTCTTGAAAACAAACTCATTATGTTCCCCCAAACAGGGCGAGGGCCTGTTTACCCGGCGCGGGGTTTTTGACAGGATAAAAGAAGATTGGGGCTCATACGATTGCCGGCCCATCACCGGATGGTCCATGGGCACGAAATAGTCGCGTTCTTGGAGCTGAATATCCTCGTAAACATCCTTCGGTCTGGCGACAATATGAGACGGCACGCCGGCCTGCTGCAATATTGCCTCGGCCTCTTCAGGCATCAAATGTCTGGTCCAGTCCGCTACCAGTTTCTCCAGTTCATCCTCATTCTTTTTTCTTTGAGGAAAGGTCGCGTATTCTTTCCGCCCGGCCAGGTGCGGCTGACCGATGGCCTGACAGAAATTGCGCCACTGTTCCTCATTCAAGACGGCAATCGCTATCCAATTATCGTTGCCCCGGCAGGGGAAAACGCCATGGGGGGCGGCCTCCGCATATCGATTGCCGTCCCTCCCCATGATCCGGCCGTTAATCTGGTAATCCATAATCGGTGGCGCGAAGAAATGTAGCGAAGTTTCAAATTGGGATTGCTCTATCCATTGTCCTTTGCCAGTCCGCTGGCGGTAGTCGAGCGCGGCGATCAGGGCCAGGGCGTCGAAACGCGCGTTTATATAATCGGTATAAGCGCCGTGCGGCGCGGCCGGCCTCTTATCCCGCCAGCCGCTGACTTCCGTGAAGCCGCAGAGATTGACCGCATTCATTCCATAGCCCGCGTAACCGGAGTGGGGACCTCCCCGGCCCTGCATGCTGGAACTCAAATAAATAATGTCAGGTCTTAATTTCCTTACATCTTCATAACCCAGTCCCAATTTCTCTATAGTTCCCGGGGAGAAGGACTCGGTTACAATGTCGGCCCACTGGATAAGTTTCCAGGCCAGCTTCTTGCCGTTCGGGTGCTGTAAATCAATGCTGACGCTGTATTTATTAGGGTTATGGCGGCCAAAGGCCATGCTGCTATCGACGGTTGGTTTATTATTGGCAAACGGGCTGGTCCCGCGCAAGGTATCCAGGCGCTTATGAGATTCGATCTTGACCACGGTAGCGCCATGCTCCGCCAGGTAGCGAGAGGTCGCCGGCCCGACGATTACCCAGGCGAACTCAGCCACTTTAAGACCATCAAAGACATTCCCGTCCATATTTCTGGCTAGATGATTCCCTTTTCTTTCCAAGAATTGAGTTTTTCCCTGGAAATGCCTAGCTCCTCCCCATAGATTTCATCATTATGCTCTCCTATCTGCGGTGCCAGCCTGTGGTACTTTAGAGGCGTCTCGCTCATCCTGATAAAGGGGCCGCAATAAACGACGGAATCATCAAGGTCCGCGTGTTCAAGCTTTTCCCAGTAGTTCCTGGACATAAGTTGCAGGTCCTCGCTGATGTCTCTGGTATTGGAAACGGGTGCAATCAGGATCTGCCTCTTAATGGCTCCTTCCTCGTAAAGCTCCGCTTTGGTCCTGGTCAGGGTAAACCTTTCCACCGCCTCTCCCACCCGGTCGGCGATCGGTTGTCCCATGGTGGTGGCATCATAGTCCAGTTTCCAGTCCAGCTTTACCAGCCACTCCGGGGCCATACCCTCTTCTTCCATCCATTTCACCAGTCTGGCCGAGGAGGAAATAAACGGCTCGTTGCCGCCCTGGACTAAAATCATAACATAACCGTCCCGACATTCAAAATAGATGGGTTGTTGGACTCCGGTGCTGGGAACGTACAGCGCACCGCCGAGCCGATGGAATTCCACGCCGCTCACGTCCCACATCTGCAGAATGTTTAAGTTAGGAGACAGAGCGCTCTCCTGCATGGAGACATCAACGTGCTGGCCTTCGCCGGTATTATTACGGTGCCAGATAGCGGTCATCGTCCCGATAGCGCCCTCGGCCCCGCCGAAAAGGCCTGCTTGAGGAAAGCTTATCCAGGTAGGAGCGCGGTCGGGATTACCGCAGGCGTAGAGGTAGGCGCCGCTGGCCCAGATGGTCAGGTCGCTGGCTTGATAATGTGCCTTGGGGCCATTCTGTCCGAAAGGCGTGATAGAAGTTAAAATAATGTCTGGTTTTATCCGGCCAAGGTCGGGATATCCCAGTTTCAAGCGGTCGAGGTATCCCGGCTCAAAAGATTCCAGCACGGCGTCCGCCTTCCGGACCAAATCTTTAAATAGTTTCCGCCCTTCCGCCTGGGCAATATCAAGGGTGATGCCCCTTTTATTGGCATTATAAGCCCACCAGAAGAGGCTTTTCTCCGGGTCAACGATATTCTTATAATAAGGACCGGTGCGGGAAGGACTGCCCCCGGGAGGTTCAATCATAATTACATCGGCACCCAGGTCGGCCAGCAACCGGCCGCCCAGCATACATCCCCCCATGGTTAGGTCGAGGATACGGTACGGAGGTAAGGCCGATTCGGCCTCTTGATGATACATATATAGTCACCTTGACACCGATATTTTTAGGCCGATGGTTATTTATTCAAGGCCATGCCAGAGACAATATTCTTCATCTGAAGCTACCGTGCCGGTAACCCCGGAGGCATCCTGTTTCGCCAAAAAGATGGCTGCCCTGACAAATTTTTCTGGCGACTCCCAGCGCTCCCTGCCGACACCCCGTGAGACGGCCATCAGTCCTTCGGTCTCTATTCCCTCCCTGGGTTTCAGCGCGTTCACGGCGATATTATATTTGCCGACTTCAGCGGCCAGGGACCAGGTAAACCGCTCCAGGGCCGCCTTGGAGACGCCATAGGCCGCGCCCGCAAATCCTGACGAACGAGCGATGGCGTCGATGGAGGTAATATTAATGATACTGCCGCTTTTTCCCGCTATCATCCCGGGTAAAACCCCCCGGGAGCACAAAAAAGCGCCGGTCAAATTTACCTTAAGGACCAGTTCCCAGCGTTTAAGGGACGTTTCCGTAATCAATTTAGGAAAGGCCGTACCGGCATTATTCACCAGGATGTCTATTCGGCCCAGTTCATCCAACACCCTCTTGACCATTTCTCCTACGCTTTCTTCACTGGTGACATCACATTTAATAGGCAGAGCGTAACCGCCTTCAGCCTTAATAGCCTCCGCAGTCTTGTATATAGTGCCCGGCAAGAGCTCTTTCTCAACTTCAGTACGGGCAGCCACAACCACTTTGGCGCCTTCCCTGGCAAAACCCATAGCGAGGATTTTACCAAGGCCGCGGCTGCTTCCTGTTATGATGCCCACTTTGTCTTTCAGTTCCAACATCCAGTATATCCCTGTACCAGATAATACCTATGTTCTTCTCTCAATAACTCATAATCAACTTCAGAATGATTCTATGTGTTTTGTGTTTTATTAATAACAAGTCCTTCAGGCCGTGTATGAATCGTCATCAGCTCATATCCAAAGGTTTAAATAAGATTACCCCCAAAATATAACCGGTAGCATAATTCTACCACAGCCCTTATGCTTATGTGAATCGTCCGGCAATCGTACTGTTGACTATTTAGATAGTCTTTTCGTAGCTGCGAAATAAATTTGAACAGTTTCAAAGTTATTTACTCGATAGTAACTGGAATTGAGTTCAACACTAAGGTAACAAATCAAGCTATTGTTGGGTCTGAACAACATGGGATTTGGTTCAAAGGGAGAAGGTACTTACTTTAAGTCCGTCTCCTACTCGTATTCTTAGGATGCTTGAGATGTGATTCTCCTTCGCCAGAGGAAGAAATAGAGCAGTAACCCAATAATGACAATGGCGCCAACGATAATACCGCTGATAAGCGGCCAGTTGGTCGAGGGCTGGACTATCAAGGCTTCAGCCGGTAATTGGGTAGGCGGTTGCGGGACAATAACGGTAAACTGCCCTGTACTACTATTGATATCGATAGTATAGCTTCCCTCAGTATTCTTGGTTATGGTGAAGGTTACCGTTTCACTCCTACCAGCACCGAGAGTTACTTCTTTTCTGGTTTCCTCAACACCGTTTGTCTTAAGAACAACGGTATAACTCCCTTCACTACCTCCGGTATTTGTGACCCTGGCTGATATTGTAACTTGCTCACCGGGCATAACTTCACCCGGCATAATCGACAAATTAGAGATTATAAAACTTGCCGGCGCCGCTGCTGGTATAGGTGAAGTCGTCTCCGGAGCCTTAGGTGCTGTAACCTTAAATGTCCCTGACAGACCTCCGATATTTATCGTATGCGTACCGGAGGTAGTTGGTGTTACATTAAAGCTAATCCTTTCGCTGCTGCCCCCGTTAAGCGTAACCGTCTTTTTCTGCACAATAGCATTATCTATTTTCAGGTTCAATTCATAGCTATCCGTGAGGTCCCCGGCATTTGTTACAACTACAACAATTTTTAAACTATCGTGTTCGAATATTTCCTCTGGAGAAATCTCCATGTCGCTTACGATAAATTCAGTCGGCTTTGTGCTAGCTATGATTGTATATAGGGAGAAGTGAGATATCTCCGTGATCATTCTATTCGTCTCTGTATTAACCTGACAATCCAAGGGATCCCATATCTGTGTTGCTTCATTCCAGGTGGCAATACAGAGATTTTCTTCATTCACACCTGAGGGGATATTTGCTTCATCATACCACATTGTTAAAGATACTGGTGGGTCAAATCTAGCTCCCTCAGGAACCAGGTTATATACATTACTAACAAAGCATAAGTCTTGCGGTGGCTGTGCAGGTTCGGCGATGGTGATGACCGTTATGTACGATAGGGAATAACCATTTTTATTCAGGGCGGTTGTGCCCATAGGGAGGCCTATCTGTAGCTGTATATCCACACTCAAAGCGGTAACGTCATCCCATAGATACCCGGAGTCATCGAAGATGTATGGTGAAAGACTGGTAACCCGCTTGTCATCAGTCGCGCTGCCTCCGCCACCTCCTCCACCGCCGCCGCCACCACCCGAAGGCGCGGTGGGTACTGGAGTTGGGCATGCCGTGCCAAAACCACCATACATGCTGAGATGAGTGACTGTTCCGAAGATATAATGTTGGGCAGTGTTTACCCCGCTGCCAGGTACCAGCTGCCAGGTTCCCGAAGCTACATCCCATAGATAGAGCTTTAGTGAAGACTCATCAGTCCCGGCTGGTAGCTGGGCAGGGTCGTAGTCTACCTGAATATATATCTGTTTCAGGTTATCCCTCAGTTCGGGCGAGGCCACTATCTCAACGAAAACCCCCACGACTTTTTCGGCACCCAAAGGATGCCCTACATTTCCGGAAGGATTGTCGAGATGCTGAGTGACGGAAACCGAGGCATTGGTGACATTAGCCGTGGTACTGATTTCAAGTCTCGTTGTGGGTGTCTGGACTGTAACTGTGGCATTATCGGAAATCGTTACTGTCTCCTTACAGAAGGTGGCTGTCCTGGTCGTCGGATTACCAGCCCTGTCTGAAGCAGTGGCGGTCACGGTGTAGGCGCCCTCAGCTAGCGATGCCACGGCACTTCCATAGGTACCGCTCCAACTGTTAATATACATCGTCGGCATCATTGCAATGATAGTGGGGTTAACGCTTACGGTCGGTGCTGCGGCCAGGGCTTCGTCGGAAGTAACGGTAACAGTTATTGAATCAGTCGGGTCATTCAGGCCGATAGTGATGTTTGGTGCTGTGTTGTCTAAGGTCACATTGACCACGCCTGACGTGCCCGTGTTAGGCGGAGTGGCATTGTCGGATGACCTGACCCCCAAAAACGAGTCCAGTTTTCATGTTAGACTGGCGAATAAGGAAAAAGGGGGTAACCGATGGTCAGGAAGGCATTCAAACCAGAGCAAATCATCAACAAGCTGCGTGAGGCCGAGGTCCTGCTAAGCC
>DATLAD010000147.1:0-2478 GCA_035527575.1 Dehalococcoidales bacterium | reverse complement strand
TTGTAGTTCGGTTTACCGCAGGCGGAGATAACGCGGCGGGTCTCCGCGCCCAAGGCGACCCTCTCGTAAAGCTCCTTGAACACCGGCATTACCGCCTTCTTGAACTTCGGTTTCCAGTCCAGGGCGCCCCGCTGGGCGGTCGCCGAGCAGTTGGCGTACATCCAGTCCATGCCGTTCTCGGCCACGAGCTTTATCAGGCTTTCCGTCAACTCCTCCACCGTCTCGTTAAAGGCTTCGCTCGGACTGTGCCCGTGCTTGCGGAGGGTATCGTACTGCGCTTCCATAACGCCCGCCAGTGCCCCCATCAGTATGCCGCGCTCGCCGACGAGGTCGCTGTAGACTTCCTTCTCGAATGTCGTCGGGAAGAGATAGCCGGAGCCTATGGCAATCCCCAGGGCGAGGCAGCGTTCCCTGGCCCTGCCGGTGGCGTCCTGATGGACGGCGAAGCTGGAGTTGATGCCCGCCCCGGAGAGGAAGTTGCGGCGCAGCGAGGTCCCCGAGCCTTTGGGGGCCACCATAATCACATCGATATCTTTCGGGGGAATGATTTTTGTCTGGTCTTTATAGACAATCGAGAACCCGTGCGAGAAGAACAGGGCGTCGCCCGGATTCAGGTTCTTCTTGACGACAGGCCATATCTTTTTATGTGCCGCATCCGCAACGAGCATCTCGATAATCGTGCCGCGTTTTACGGCCTCCTCTATCTCGAACAGGTCTTTCCCCGGCTTCCAGCCGTCCTTCATGGCCCGGTTCCAGTCCTCCATGAACTGCTTCGACTGCCCGATGATGACATTGAAGCCGTTGTCTTTCATGTTCAACGACTGCCCCGGTCCCTGGACGCCGTAGCCTATGATGGCAATCGTTTCATTTTTAAGCACTTCGCGGGCTTTCTTCATGGGAAACTCTTCCCGCGTGATTACTTCTTCTTTGGTTCCTCCGAAATCGATAATCGCCATGGTTCATTCCCTCCTTCGTTTCGTATTACGCAGTCAGACTGGTATTCAACAGTATACAATTAATCGATGCTGTAGGCTACCTGCACGGTCAGGGTAATTTTCATCTCACCCGTGCTGGTTGGCGGCGGGGCAGGTGCGGGTACCTGAACCGGTATACCTTCCATTCCGTACGTAACGACGCCGTAGTTAGACGGCATGTATGAGCTCTCGGAGACAAAGGTCGGCTCACTCAGGCTTACTCCCATCTGCCTGGCCAGTTTCCCGGCTTTGGCTTTGGCATCTGCCGTTGCCTTTTCCCTGGCTTCGTCGTAATGGACAGAGGGGTCTTCCACGGAAAAGCTGAGGTCGTCGATTCTGATAAGGTCGCCCCCGGCTTTGACGACAGCATCGATGATGGTGCTTGCCTTATAATCAAGAGTATAGCTTTCAACAGGAAGAACCCTTATCTTGACGGTCATCTTGTTGGTCACTATATAGCCGGTAACAACCTCCTCATCGGTCAGGTCGTCCCACCTTGTACGCTGTCGGATGGTAAAATACTGGGTCTGGATATCCTTACTTTCAATGTTGCTGCTGGTGAGTGAAATCCCGACTGTTCCCATAGCTTCGGATGCCTTGGCCATGGCCCCGGCAACGGTGGTTTCCTGCGCCTCAACGCCCACCTGGAGGATAGCGATATCGGGAGTGACGGTCACTTCACCCGTGCCCGTTACCCAGATGCCGGTGCTCTGGCCGGAGACAGCGCCGCCGGAAGTCGTGCGGGCGGGCGGCGAGAAGCTGTCACAGCCGGAAACGCCGATAGCTATAATAATAAACAGAGCACCGATAATCAGGAGAATTTTCTTATTCACGTATACTTTCCTCCTGCTTTTGAGTATAGCTGAGACTGGGGGTGAAATCAAGATTGTTTGAAGTATTTTATCCTATGAGTCTGGGGTGTTGACAAACACCCTAAAAAAACTATAATTAACTTGCCATATATGAGATACATTTATATACAATTTAACGGGAGGCACAGTGTACGAAAGAATACTAATTCCATTGGATGGTTCGGAAATCGGTGAATCTGCCCTGCAATTTATGAAAGACCTGCTCTCGAAGCTATCAAAAGATGTTGTTGTGGAAGTCACATTATTACATATCTTATCACCCTATTCCCAGAGCGTTTCTATCCGTGATGAATCTTTCGAAGTATATTACCAGAAGGAAGATTATGAGAACATAAAAATAAAATTCATGGAATATTTAAATGCAACCGGGGAGACACAAAGAAGTGCGGGCATTAAAGTTAACGTAAGAGTGGAATTTGGTGATATCCCCAATCAGATTGTCAGAGTAGCCGAGGAAGTTCATGCGGATATGATTGCCATGTCATCACATGGGCGCTCAGGGGTTGAGCTTTCACCCATAGGCAGTGTTGCCTATAAAGTATTGCAGCTGGATACTGACATCCCCATAATCGTCGTGAGACCTCCAAAGCGCAGGCTGTAACAATAAAGTGCCGGAGAATGCGGCAGGATGG
>DATLAD010000146.1:0-18750 GCA_035527575.1 Dehalococcoidales bacterium | reverse complement strand
ATTACCGCCGCTTTCGTCATGGCGGGTGCCGTTGCCGGGAAGCTTCTTGACCTGATTGGCGTTGAAATAATCGCGCACACGGTGGAAATCGGCGGCATAGCGGCGAAGGCCGTGGAATTCGATGAAATAAAGAAAAAGGCCGGGGCTGACCCGCTGCGTTGCGCCGACCCCGCTGCCTCGAAGAAAATGGCCGGACTTATCGCCGGGGCGAAAAGTGAAGGCGATAGCCTCGGCGGCGTTATCGAAGGTATCGCTATCAATGTGCCGGTCGGCCTGGGCGAGCCGGTCTTCGATAACCTGGACGGAGACCTGGCCAAAGCGCTACTCGCCATACCGGCGGTAAAGGGCGTGGAGTTCGGCGCCGGTTTCTCGGCGGCCCGTAAAAAGGGTTCGGAGAATAATGACCCCTTTGTCATTCGGGACGGCAGGATAGTCACGGCGACCAATAACGCCGGCGGGATTCTCGGCGGCATTAGCAACGGCATGCCGGTGGTGGTCAGGGTGGCCGTCAAGCCGGCCTCTTCCATCGCCCGGGAGCAGGAGACGGTTGACGTACAAAAAATGGAAAGCGCCGTCACTAAAATCGAAGGCAGACACGATGTCTGCATCGTTCCCAGGGCGGTGCCGGTGGTTGAAGCCATGATGGCCGTAACGCTCTGCGATTTTGCCATGAGGGCAGGTCTGATTCCGAGGGTAATAAAATGAGCCTTGAAGATTTAAGAAAAAAGATTGATGAGATAGACGCCCGGATAGTCGAGCTTATTGCCGAGCGGCAGGACATCTCTAAAGAAATCGGCGAGGGTAAAAACAGGACCAGCAAGCTCATCGAGGATAGAGAAAGAGAGCTTACGGTTCTGAAACATGTCCGGGGCCTGGCCCGCGATAAGAAGATGAGCCCGAGCGATATCGAAAATATTTACAGGCAGATAATAGATGCCAGCAAGAAAATACAGGGGGTGGCCGTAGCTTTCCAGGGTGAACCGGGCGCCTACACGGAGGAGGCCGCCTTACGCTTCTTCGGTAAATCGACCAGGGGCGTTCCTTGCGAAAGCCTGGACGAGGTCTTTGAGGCGGTTGAAGTCGGCGAGGTGCCTTTCGCCATGGTCCCCGTCGAGAACTCACTGGAGGGGAGCATTACCCGGGCGTACGACCTCCTGCTGGACTCGCCCCTCATGGTCTGCGGAGAGACGGAGTTGCGTATCAGTCACTGCCTGATAGCCATGGAAGGGGCCAGCCTGGAAACTATCAAAATGGTCTATTCTCACCCGCAGGCGCTCGGCCAGTGCCGCAATTTATTAAACCACCTGAACTGTGAGCTTATCCCCGCCTCGGACACGGCGGGCAGCGTTAAGATGATTAAAGAGCAGGGCCGACTGGATAGCGCCGCCGTTGCCAGCGCCAAGGCCGCCGAAATCTACGGCATGAAGATAATCGCGCGGGAAATAGAGGACAATCCCCATAATTTCACCAGGTTTTTTGTCCTCTCTAAAGAGGACTCCCCACCCACGGGCAACGATAAGACATCTATCGTATTTTCCCTCAAGCACAAACCGGGGGCGCTGTACGACTGCCTTCGGGAGTTCGCTTCGAGGGAGATAAATCTGACCAAGCTGGAGTCCCGCCCGACGCGCCACCAGCCCTGGGAGTATAACTTCTACATGGACTTCTCCGGCCACCGCGAGGAGAAGAACGTCGGCGAGGCTCTGAAAGCGCTGGAAGAGCACGCCGTGTTCGTGAAAATCCTGGGGTCGTATCCTAAAGCCAGATAGCGGCAGGACTGAAAAGCTACTTCATTTCGTAGGAGCCGAAGATAAAATCGAGGTCGGCCTGAAGAGCGGTCAGTTTCTCCTGCGGGAAAAGCTTCTCATCGACGTCGATCATCAGCTTCGTTTCGCCTCGCGCCATACCCACGATGTGTGCCCTGAGGCACTCTTTTCCCGCCTCTCCCTTGATATTGAAGATCAGTGTCGCCCGCGTGACGAAAGACGCCGATTCATCGGGGAGGGTATAGGTCTCCAGCTTGTTCTCGCCCAGGCTGGCCCCCTGCTTCAGGGTAAAGTCCCTTATCTCCGCATAGAGCAACTCCGGGTTGACTTCGTTGTATGTTTTCCTGATTTGCATCATGTTTTTCTCCTCATCCTGACATAATGATAAATCTTTGAGGGACTCTCTTCAAGCAGAGAGTTAGAGAGTGTTTAGAGCAGGTTTATTGTCATTCCAGCGAAGCTTGCCCCGTACTTGATACGGGGGCTGGAATCCAGAGGGGGAATATGGGGTCTGAATTCTCGGGTCAAGCCCGGGAATGACAAAAATAAACAATTTTCCTGTTTGTCTATCTGGACTGTTTCAGAGAGGTCTACTTCTTAATAGACCCTTGCAGTAACCTACATCTCCCGGTTCAGGCCCACCAGGAACTCGGCGTTGTTCTTGGTCTTGCGCATGCGCTCCAGCACCCGATCCGTCGCCTCGATGTAGTTTTCAGGGTTGGAGGCAATCATCCCCACCATGCGTCGCAGGAGCCATACCTGCTTCAGTGTTTCCTCGCCCAGCAGAAGTTCTTCGCGACGGGTGCCGCTGCGCGGTATGTCCATGGCCGGGAAGATGCGCCGTTCCGAAAGCCTCCGGTCGAGGTGAAGCTCCATATTACCGGTACCCTTGAACTCCTCGTAAATGAGGTCGTCCATGCGACTGCCCGTATCGATGAGGCAGGTGGCGATGATGGTCAAGCTGCCTCCCTCGGCGGTGTTGCGGGCGGCGCCGAAAAAGCGTTTGGCCGGGTGCAGGGCGGCGGGGTCGATGCCGCCGGAAAGGGTGCGGCCGCTGGAAGGCATGGCCAGGTTATAGGCGCGGCACAGGCGGGTAACACCATCCAGAAGTATGACCACGTCCTTGCCGCTTTCCACCAATCGTTTAGCCCTTTCCAGCCCCAGTTCGGCCACGCGTGTCTGGTTTTCCACCATCTCGTCGAAGGTAGCGGCGATTACCTCGCCGTTGACCGAGCGCTTCATATCGGTAACCTCTTCCGGGCGCTCGCCGATGAGGCAGACCATCAGGTGGATATCGTCGTAGTTTTCGGTAATGGCGCTGGCTATCGATTTCAATAAAAGTGTTTTACCGGCTTTGGGCGGCGATACCACCATGCCGCGCTGCCCCCGTCCGATGGGGGCGATTAGATTCATAAGGCGGGAGGAGAGGTCCGAAGGGGAGTGCTCGAGGTTGATGAGACGGTCGGGGAAGGTGGGTGTGAGCGACCCGAAAGGCTGCCGGTTCTTACAAACCTCGGGGTCGAGGTTGTTGATGGCCACCACCTGGAGCAGGCTGTAGTATTTTTCGTTGCTTTTCGGAGGCCTGCCCTGCCCGGTAACCAGGTCGCCGTTGCGCAGGCCGAAGCGGCGAATCTGCGACGGCGAGATATAGACGTCCGTCTGGCTGGGCAGCAGGGTTTCCTGCCTGAGGAAGCCGTAGCCGTCAGCCATGATTTCCAGGATGCCGCTGCAGAAGATATTGCCCTGTTCCTCGGTGTGTGTTTCCAGAAGGCGCATGATGATGTCATGCTTCTTCAAAGTGGCCGGGCTGGAAATGCCTTTTTCCTTGGCCATCTCCACCAGCTCTTCTTTAGTCTTGTTTTCGAGTTCTGCAATGTTCATGTTCATGGTTCCACCTCACTCTCATCCCGTCTCTGACAGGAAGGGGTATTCTTACCTTTCTTAATTTCTATTTATCGGCTACGCTTTTCCAGTCGGCCAGGAAGCGTTTGATGCCGGTATCGGTCAACGGGTGTTGTATCATCTGCATCAGCACGTTATAAGGGACTGTGGCGATATCGGCGCCTATCAGAGCGGCCTGGGTACAGTGCAGCGGGTGCCTGATGCTGGCGGCAATCACCTGTGTATCCAGCTCGGGGTAATTCTTCAAAATATATTTAACGTCATCCACCACCTGCATGCCGTCGTGGCCGGCATCGTCCAGCCGGCCGACGAAGATGCTGACGTAAGTGGCCCCGGCCAGCGCTCCGAGGAGCCCCTGATTTGCCGAAAAACACAGGGTCATGTTTACTTTAATATTTTCCTTGCTCAGGACTGAAGTCGCCCGGAGGCCTTCAGCCGTAATCGGTATCTTGATATTCACGTTGGGTGCCCACGCCGCTTTGGCACGGGCTTCTTCTATCATGGAATCGGCGTCTTCCGCAATCACTTCCACGGAAACGGGCCCGCTGACTATTGAGCAGATTTTTTTTGTTACGGCTTCGTAGTCGGATGTTGCCTCTTTGGAAAGAAGCGAGGGATTGGTGGTAACCCCGCTGATAATACCCAGCCGGGCGGCCTGCCTGATTTGGTCGATATTTGCGGTATCCAGAAAGATATTCATTCGGTTCTCCTCCTCAATTAGGTTGAAAGAGGTAGCGGGGGCTGAGCTCCTTCACGCAGTACGCCTTTAGCCACGCCGATAAAATCGCGGAAGAGCGGGTGGGGGCGTCCGGGGCGCGAACGGAATTCAGGGTGGAACTGGCAGCTCACCATCCAGGGGTGGTCGACCAGTTCACAGACCTCGACCAGCTTGTCATCGGGAGAAACGCCGCTGTAAATCATGCCTGCCTCGTGCAGCGGCTCGCGGAATTCATTGTTGAATTCATAGCGGTGCCGGTGCCGTTCCTGGACAAGAGATTGTCCGTAAGCTCTGGCGGCGCGGCTGCCATCCACGAGTTTGCACGGGTAATTACCCAGACGCATCGTGGCCCCCTTGTCTTTGATGTTCTTTTGCTCGGGCATAATGTCGATGACCGGGTAGGAGGTGGATGGATTGAACTCGGTGGAGTTCGGCTCGTCCGAATTAAAGACATGGCGGGCGAACTCAATCACCATAACCTGCATTCCCAGGCACAGTCCCAGGTACGGGATATTATTTTCACGGGCATATTTAGCCGCCTTTATCTTACCCTCGATGCCTCTATCGCCGAAACCGCCGGGGACGATAATACCCTGGGCGGTACGCAGTAAAGTTTCGGCGCCATCCCGGTCGAACTCCTCGGAGTGGACCCAGATTAGATTGAGTTCTCTATCATTATAGAGGGCGGCGTGGTACAGCGATTCGCGCACCGAGAAATAGGCGTCGTTAAGCTCGACGTATTTGCCGACGAGGGCGATATTTACGGGCTCATGCGGTGTCTTGATGCGTTCCACCAGCCCCCGCCACTCCCGCAGGTCGGCGGGACGTGCCTCGATGCCGAGCCTTTCGACAATCAGCTGTCCCAGCCCAGATTCTTCGAGTATCAGGGGTATTTCATATATCGTATCAACAGTGGGTAAAGGAATAACGGCCTGCTTTTCCACGTCGCAGAACAGCGATATCTTATCGCGGATTCCTTCCGATATGGGGTAATCACTGCGGCAGATAATAACGTCGGGCTGGATACCGATGCGGCGCAGCTCGTTAACGCTGTGCTGGGTGGGCTTGGTCTTCAGCTCCTGGGTGGAGTTGAGAAAAGGGAGAAAAGTGACATGTATATAGAGCACGTTGTTCCTGCCGACATCGTTCCTCATCTGCCGGATAGCTTCCAGGAACGGTTGCCCCTCGATATCGCCCACGGTGCCGCCCACTTCGATGAGAATCACATCGGCCCCGGATTTTTCGGCCAGTTTCTTGAACCTCCCTTTAATTTCGTTGGTCAGGTGGGGCACAATCTGGATGGTGCCGCCCAGGAAGTCTCCGTGCCTTTCCTTGGCGATGATGGTACTGTAGATTTGTCCCGAAGTGACGTTGGATTCCGCCGTAAACTCGGCGTCGATAAATCGCTCGTAGTTACCCAGGTCGAGGTCCGTTTCAGCCCCGTCTTTGGTGACGAATACCTCACCGTGCTGGTAGGGCGACATCGTGCCCGGGTCAACGTTCAGGTAGGGGTCGAGCTTCTGGACGGTAGAGGTGACGCCGCGGCTCTTCAGGATGGTGCCGATTGAGGCGACGGTGATGCCTTTCCCTACGGAACTGACTACGCCTCCGGTTACAAAGATATACTTCGGCATATACGAGAACCAAACTCCAACAAATCTGGAAAACTTCCAGTCTTATCCTTGGAAATCTACAAGAGAATCAGAACGGGTATTGTACACAGTGCCTCACGAATAAATATTTGCACTATTTTTAATAGAAATAGGAAAAGACTATCAATCAAGTGGGGGTTTCTTTTTATTATATGGAGGCGTTTCTGCTTTGTCAAGTGGTTTGCGACTATTTGGCAGTATAGTCATCCGCACGTCCAATTGACACTCTCAAAGCGCCAGTGTAGACTATGTACGGTGCTTGATTTCCCCTTCAGGAGAGAGTTTAAATGAGTTTTTTAGGCCGGACAGACCCGGAAATACTCTGCGCCCTCGATAAGGATAAGCAGCGGCAGAGGGAGACGGTAAACCTTATCGCTTCCGAAAATTATACCAGCCGGGCGGTTCTGGAAGCACAGGGCTCTTTTCTGACCTATAAATACGCTGAAGGCTATCCCGGCAAGCGCTACTACGGCGGCTGCGAGAACATGGATACCATCGAAGAGCTGTCCATCAAGCGCGCCAAAGAGCTTTTCCACGCCGAACATGCCAACGTCCAGCCGCACAGCGGCTCCCAGGCCAACATGGCCGCCTACTTCGCCCTGGTGGAGCACGGTGATACGGTCCTGGCGATGAATCTGGCTCACGGAGGGCACCTTACTCACGGGGATAAGGTCAATTTTTCCGGGCGGTCATATAATTTCATACACTACGGGGTGAACCGGGAGACGGAGCGTATCGATTTCCCGGAGATAGAAAAGCTGGCGCTGAAACATAAGCCAAAGCTGATTGTGGCCGGGGCCACGGCTTACCCCAGGATTATCGACTTCGAGCGCTTCCGCCTTATTGCCGACTCGGTAGGGGCCAGGCTCATGGTTGACATGGCCCATATTGCCGGCATGGTGGCCGCCGGACTGCACCCCACCCCTGTCCCTTTCGCCGATGTGGTTACTTCGACGACTCACAAGACATTGCGGGGGCCGAGCGGCGGTCTGATACTGTGTCGGAAGGAACTTGCTAAAACTATCGATGCCGCCGTCTTCCCGGAAACGCAGGGCAAACCCCTCATGCACGCCGTGGCCGCCAAGGCGGTGGCGCTCCATGAAGCCATGCAGCCCGGGTTTGTCGATTACCAGCGGTCCATCCTGGAAAATGCCCTTACCCTGGCTACCGAGTTACAGAGGCTGGGACTCCGCCTGGTATCGGGCGGCACCGATAACCACCTGATGCTGGTCGACCTTACCAAAAACGGGGTGACCGGCCGGCAGGCCGAGGAATCACTGGTAGCCGCCGGAATTATCGTTAACAGGAATGCCATTCCATTCGACTCCCGTCCGCCTCGGGTGACCAGCGGCATCAGGCTGGGTACGCCGGCCGTGACCACGCGCGGATTAGGCAAAGAAGAAATGAAACTTATCGCCGCGCTCGTTGTCAAAGTGATTACCCATATCGATGACCGGAAAGTCAGGGATGAGGTAAATGAGGAAATAGCCCGGATGTGCCAGCGCTTCCCTGTGCCCGGTATTGATGACTGACCCGGCTCGGGCTGTGCTGATGTGTCTATCAAAGCATCACTTGGCCGGAAATAAGGTAAAAAGATATGAAGAATATTAGTAGAAGCGTCCTGGATGCCATCGGGAATACACCGTTGGTGCAGCTGGTGAACCTGAACGGAAACGCGGGGGTGAGGATTTTCGCCAAGCTCGAAGGCAATAACCCCGGAGGTTCCGTAAAGGACCGCCCGGCTTACTATATGATTAAAATGGCAGAAGAGTCCGGCCAGCTTACCCCGGACAAGACGATAATCGAGCCGACTTCCGGGAATACGGGTATCGCTCTGGCCATGATAGGTGCCGCCACGGGATACCGGGTAAAGCTGTTCATGCCGGAATGCGTCAGCGTCGAGAGACAGCTGGTGCTGCAGGCCTACGGCGCTGAGGTCGTCCTGACTCCGGCCAGAGAAGGCGTTGACGGGGCGATACGGCGGGCACATCAGGCTTTAGAGGCGGAGCCGGGCAAATATTTCATGCCCAACCAGTTCGATAACGAGAATAATATACTGGCCCACTATGAGACCACCGGCCCCGAAATATTCGCCCAGACCGAAGGTAAGGTTGATGTGTTCGTGGCCACCATGGGAACGACGGGGACCCTGATAGGTACCGGCAGGTATTTAAAAGAGAAGGTTCCCGGTATCAGAATCGTCGGAGTGGAACCTACTCTGGGGCATACTATACAGGGGCTAAAAAATATGAAGGAAAGTGTTGTCCCCAGGATTTACGACCCCGCGGCTTTCGATGAGAAGGTTACTGTCGAAGATGGCGAGGCCTTCGAGATAGCGCGGCAGCTGGCCGTGAGAGAAGGTCTTTTCACGGGTATGTCCAGCGGGGCAGCCGTGGCCGGAGCCCTGAGTATTGCCGGGAAAATGAAAAAAGGCAATATCGTGACTATCCTCCCCGACCGCGGCGACCGCTACCTGAGCACTACGCTGTTCCGTTCTATCTGCGCCAAGTGTCCGCCGTAAACGATTGGGCAAATGCCAAACGCAGAAGCGTATTTAGATATTGAAACCACCGGTCTCGCCCCTTCCGGTTGTGAAATCACCGTCATCGGTATTCATCTATGCCAGGAAGACGATACCGAATTAATTCAACTGGTCGGGAAAGACGTCACTGCCGAGAATATACTGGAGGCTCTCTGCAGTGCCGGTATTATCTACACCTATAACGGTAGCCGGTTCGATTTGCCGTTTATTCAATCGCAATTCGGCATCAATCTGGCGGAACTCTTCATCCATCACGACCTGATGTATGACTGCTGGAGAAATAACTTGTTCGGTGGTCTTAAAGCCGTTGAGCGGCAGCTGGGGATAAATAGAGTGCTTGCACAAATGAACGGCTTTGAAGCCGTCAGGCTATGGTGGAAATATGTCGATTCTTTTGACCTGGACGCCCTGAAAACGCTTCTTGAGTATAACCGGGAAGACGTGGTAAACCTGAAGACCCTGAAAGATATGTTGCTCTGACTTCCAGCCTGCTGCCGATGGAGAACCCCGCCCCCCTTTTCTGTCCATCTATTCCCGCCCCAACCGCCCGGTATCATCCGCAGCTTATCCCGTAGTTTTTCCATCCACCTCCAACCCCTCCTGTCATTGCGAGTCCCGATGAAATCGGGGCGAAGCAATCTCTATAAACAGCCCTTGTGATATCGCCGCATTTACCTGCACGATGTTTTTACCCTAAACAGGGAGTAACCAGCGGAGAGGGGCGTTAGCCCCTCTCAAAATAATTGCCCCCTCTCCAATCAAATTATCAAACGCCTTAATCCAATATTGCTGATTGGAGAGGGGGTCAGGGGGTGAGGCTAAGATGGGGTGAGGCTATTGTAGGGAGAGGCTATAATGAAGTCAAGAATGATGTTCAAAATGGGGTGAGGATGCTTTTTAATAGTGCTATAATAAAAATGAGGCAAGTAAAAACTATGAGGAGAAGATAACCGATGGACGAACTAAAGGTATTCACCGGCAATGCTCACCCGGCTCTGGCCAAGGCGATAACCGATTATCTGGATATACCGCTGGGCAACTGCGAAGTACTGCAGTTCAGCAATGAGAACACCTTCGTCCGTATCCTGGAGAATGTCCGTGAGCGGGATACCTTTATCGTTCAACCCACCTCTTCCCCGGTAAACAGTAACCTGGTGGAACTGCTTATTATGATAGACGCCCTGAAGAGAGCTTCGGCGGGACGAATAACGGCGGTTATACCCTACTATGGCTACGGACGCACCGATAAGAAAGACCAGCCCCGCGTCCCCATTACCGCCAAGCTGGTGGCCGACCTGCTTACGGTGGCCGGTGCCAACCGGGTGCTGACCGTGGACTTGCATGCGGCCCAGATTCAGGGGTTCTTCGGCATACCGGTTGACGAACTGACGGCTCTCTATGTGCTGGCCGATTATTTTATCGACAAACCTTTTGACGACCTGGTTGTCGTGGCTACCGATATCGGCGCCACCAAGCGGGCAAGAGATTTGGCGGCTAAGCTCAATGCTCCCCTGGCTATCATGGAAAAGAGGCGGCTCGGCAATGCCGATAAGACCCAGACGCTCAATGTCATCGGCGAGGTGGAAGGCATGGTGGCCCTTACGGTGGATGATGAAATAGACACCGCCGGTTCTCTGGTCGGGGTTGTCAATACCCTGCTGGACAGGGGCGCCAGGGAAGTCTATGCCTGCTGCACCCACCCCGTATTATCCGGCCCGGCTATTGAGAGAATAGCCGCCAGTCCTGTAAAAGAAATTGTCGTTACCGATACCGTCGCTGTTCCGGCGGACAAGAGAATAGATAAAATTACCGTTTTGCCGATAGCGCCGCTGCTGGGTGAGGCTATAAGGCGTATTCATACCGGGCAGTCCGTGGGGGCCATGTTTGAGTAAGAACGAGAAACTGGTCGAGGTTTATAAAGCCCGTCATGAAATGGAGGCGCAGGTTATCAGGAGCTTACTGGAAAGCTATGACATACCGTGCTTTATGAAGTCGAACGCTGCGCCTTCCGTGCACATGTTTACGGTAGACGGCATGGCCGAGGTTAAAATTATGGTCCTGGCTTCCATGGCGGACCGGGCCAGAGAACTGATTGTGAGTGATAGAAATGTTTAAATTTTTAAGCGGTCTGGTTGATTCCAATGAGAAAGAGCTGAAACGGCTCCAGCCGAAGGTTGACCTCATCAATGAACTGGAGCCAGAGTTTAAGAAGCTGAGCGATGCCGAGCTTCGCGCTAAAACGGATGAGTTCAAAGCCAGGCTCAAGGACGGCACCTTGCTTGACGACCTGCTACCGGAGGCCTTTGCCGCCGTCCGCGAGGCGGCCGGACGTACCATCGGCCAGCGCCACTATGACGTGCAGTTGCTGGGAGGCATTACCCTGCACCAGGGGAAAATTGCCGAAATGAAGACCGGCGAAGGTAAGACACTGGTAGCGACTCTTCCCCTCTACCTCAACTCGCTAACCGGTAAAGGTGCCCACCTGGCCACGGTAAACGACTACCTGGCGCGGCGCGACCCGTACTGGATGGCGCCGGTCTATCATGCCCTGGGGGTGAGTGTGGCCAGTATCTATCCGATGCAGAATCCGGACGAGTATAGTCCCTCCCGTATTTACGACACGGATTACGATTCCGGGGACAGCCGCTGGAAGTATTTCCGCCCCATCTCCCGCCAGGAGGCCTATAAAGCCGATATCATCTACGGCACCAGCAGCGAGTTCGGCTTCGATTATCTCAGGGACAACATGGTGATGGATTTGTCCCGGTGTGTCCAGCGTCCTTTGAACTACTCCATCGTCGACGAGGTGGACAATCTCCTCATCGATGAAGCCCGTACGCCGCTCATTATCAGCGCTCCTGATGTAGAAGCGGGCCAACTGTACCAGAAATTCGCCCAACTGGTGACCAGGCTAAAGCGGGACGAGGACTACGAAATAAAAGAGAAAGAGCGGAGCGCCGATTTAATAGAGGTAGGATGGGACAAGGTGGAGGCGATGCTCAAACGAGATGGGCTGTTAAAGTCCGGCGACTCCCTTTATAACGATGGCAACCTGATGCACCACCTGAGAAATGCACTTAGTGCTAAGGAGTTTTATAAAAGAGACCAGCAATATGTAGTGGATCGGGGAAGTGGGGGGGCTGAGGTGATCATCGTCGACGAATTTACCGGAAGGAAGATGATTGGCCGACGCTACTCCGACGGCCTGCACCAGGCTATCGAAGCTAAAGAGCATATCAAAGTTCAGCAGGAGTCCAAGACATACGCAACAGTAACCATCCAGAATTATTTCCGCATGTACGAGAAGCTGGCGGGCATGACCGGCACGGCGTCCACCGAGGCCGAGGAATTCTACAAGATATACAAGCTCGAGGTGACGGAGATTCCCACCAACAAACCGATGATTCGTGAAGACCTGTCCGACCTGATTTATAAGACGGAGGAAGGCAAATTCCGGGCGGTGGTGGGCGAGATTAAACGACTTTATGAGAATGGAATCCCGGTGCTGGTCGGCACCGTGTCCATCGAGAAATCCGAGTACCTGAGCGAACTGCTTAAAAGGCAGGGTATCACGTGCAAGGTGCTTAATGCCAAGGAGCATACGAAAGAAGGCGAAATTATCGCCCATGCCGGGGAGCCGGGGGCGGTCACCGTGGCCACCAATATGGCCGGGCGCGGTGTCGACATTATTTTGGGCGGCAGCCCTGACGAAGATGGTAACAAAGAGTGGCAGGCGAAGCACGATAAAATAGTCGCTCTGGGTGGACTGTATATCATCGGTACGGAGCGCCACGAGGCCAGGCGGATTGATAACCAGCTCCGCGGCAGGGCCGGGCGCCAGGGCGACCCCGGCTGCTCTCGTTTCTTCGTGTCGCTGGAGGACGATATCATGCGCCGCTTCGGCGGCGACCGCATCAAGGGCTTTATGAACTGGGTGGGCATGGACGAAGACACGCCCATCGAGAATAAATTGATTACCGGCGCCATTACCGACGTTCAAAAGCGCGTCGAGGGTTATCACTTCGATATGCGCAAGCACCTGGTCGAGTATGACGATGTCGTCAATAAGCACCGCGAGCTTATCTACCAGGAGCGCGGCAAGATACTCGGCGGCGCCGACCTCAAGGCCAATATACTGGAGATGGTCACCAGTGAAATAAAGAATATCGTCGCTTCACGTCTGGCCGGTCAGTACGATGACGGCTGGGATGTTGCCGGACTGCTGACCGATGTCAACACCATACTGCCGGTGCCGTCCTTACTCAACGAAAAGACCCTTGCCGCGATGTCCTCTAAGGAGATTGAAAAGAAGTTGACCGAACTCCCTTCGATTCTCTACGAAGAGCGGGAGAAAGAAACGGGCGCCGAAAAAATAAGGTTATTGGAGCGGCTGGTAATGCTCCAGATTATCGACCGGCTCTGGGTAGACCACCTGACAACCATGGAGCAGGAACGACTCCAGGCGGGGTGGCAGGCCCTTCGCCAGGTGAAGTCCGCCGATGCGTACAAGATTAAAGGTCACCAGATGTTCGGAAACCTGAAAGAGGATATCCAGCATGATGTTGCTCATACCATATTCCACGTGAGGATTGAACAGCGGGAAGCTAAACAGCCGGAGTCGCCGATGGCTAAGGCAGCTGTCGGCTCCCGGGGGGATGCCAGGCCGAGGCAGGTGACCGCCGGGAAGAAAGTGGGCCGCAATGACCCCTGTCCCTGCGGCAGCGGCAAGAAATACAAGCACTGCTGCGGAAGGTAAGCTGCTATGACTGACGAAGAACTGGATAATCTCATGCAGGAAGTGTCGGGGCAGATTGCGCGGCTGACCGGCGACCCCGAGAAGCCGCTGGACAGGGCCGAAAGGAAGCGCAAGTACGTGCTCCAGTCCAGGCGCAGTGCGCTGGACAGCATAAAGGAAGCCAGGGAGAAGGGCAATGTCAATCAGGAATCCAAGGCCTGCATCGACTACGCCCTGTGGACGGAATACGGAGAGAGACACTGGTTATTATTCAATTTAATGAAATCGCAGACGTGGTGGCGCGGATTTTAAGGGGAGAGAAAAAAGGATGAAGGTTCAACGTCCGTGACTAACGCAGAAATCGCCGCCGTTTTTAATGATATCGCGGAAATGCTCGGACTCAAGGAGGATAACATCTTCAAGATACGGGCTTACCAGAAGGTAGCCCGCGCTATTGCGGAGCTATCCGTGCCCGTTGAGCAGTTGGTCGCGGAAAACAGGATTAAAGAAATACCCGGGGCCGGCGAGGCCATTACCAAAAAGATTACCGAGCTGGTGACCACCGGCAAGCTCGCCTATTATGAAAAGCTAAAAGCGGAATTCCCGGAGCGGGCCCGTTCGGCCCGGGTTTAAGGTGCGCCATGACGGAGGCAGGTAATCCATTAGTTTTCTCTGAATCTAACTCGGCCGGCGATGCCGAAGCTATAAACTACTTAAAGCAGGCTTTAGCCGACGGCCGGCACTGGTATCTCGCCCTCTTCGGCGCCATCGGACGGTGGACCAGCGCCGGAGAAGTCTGTAACGGACGCGATTACCGCTACCTTATCGATGGGGAAGCCTTCGACTGGTTGCTGCTGGCGGAACGACTCTGCGAGACGGTGGACGGTCTCCTGCCCGAAGACGAAAAGAACGCCCTTCTCTTTCACGGCGTGCCCCCGCTTGAGTTGCACGCTGAGGAAGTCAAAAAGCTCATCGGCGACCGTAAGTACGGCCAGTATCTCAATTATTTCTACGGCGTTACCGTTGAAGAAGCCCTGCTGCTCGCGGTGCAGGATGAAATAGATAAGGAAAGGCGGGTACGCGGCTTCCTGAGCAGCGGCGAATCCGCGGATGAAACCTACCTGCGGATATACAGTGCCGCCCGGGAGGATTTATTTAAACTCTTCCGGCAGGAAAAGCGGCACGCCCAGCTCAAGTCTGCTACTCTCGCCGAGCTTAAGGAGTTCACCTACTGGCTTTTTAAATACCGGCTGAAGCGATGTGAAAAAGCCAAAATCGCCAGCGATACCAAGAAAGCGCTGGGATACCTCAGGCGGCAGTGGCAGAAAAGGGGCGTTTTTAAAGTGCTGGCCGCTGACCTGTCCTGTGATGGCCCGGCCTGACCGGAATTTCATTGCGAGGGGCATAGCGGCGAAGCAATCTCTTCGTCGCCGATTGGGATTGCTGCGCGGAGTTTATCCTGAGCGTAGCGTGAGGGCTCGCAATGACACTTTGACAGCTATTCGTTGATGGTGCCCTCGGGTGCCCGTACCATGAGTACGGGTATGCCCGCTCCACGCAATACTTTATCGGTAATACTGCCGAATGCCAGCCGGCGCAGGCCCGACCTTCCGTGTGTTGACATAGCTATCAAGTCCGCCTTTATTTCGTCGGCGGCTTTAAGAATCTCATCAGCGGCGTTACCGGAAGTGACCATTGTCTTGATAACGACTCCCCGTTTCTTCAGGCACTCGCCAGTCGTGACGAGGTAGTTCGTAACCCTCTCTTTGATGAGCTTCAGTTCCTCCTCCGTGTAGGAAACCGGGGCGCTCGCCTCCCCGACCACCACCCAGTGTCGCAGCAACGTAATTGCCCCCAGCAGGGTAACCTCTACCTTTGTTCCGGCCGCCAGTTTGGCTACGAGTTGCTCGATAACCGGTAAAGCAGCTTCACCTACTTTAGAGCCATCCAGCGGGACAAGCACTCTCTCGAACATGACCTCACCTCCTACAATCTGGCACTTTGTTGCTTCAGTTTCTCCAGTTTGTCATTCAAAGTATAAAGTTTTTGCCTTTCCTTTTCAATGACCGCCTCCGGCGCCCTGGTCAGGAAGGCCTCGTCTCTCAGTCTGACTTCAAGGCGGTCAACCTCGGCCTGTGTCTGTTCCAGCTCTTTCTCCAACCTTTTCTTCTCCGCCTCGAGGTCGAACATGCTGGCCATGGGTATGACGACCGTCGCCTGTGCCAGCGGCAATACCAGGGTGTTCTCTCCCGCTTTATCTCCGGGCTCGCCTTCCGGGAAGGTGACGGGATTGGCCCTCGCCAGGGCCTTGATGGAGTCGGCATAGCGGGAGATGGTAGCATGCCGCGACGACCCGGTGTGTATTTTTGCCTCGATCCACCGGCTGCTCTCCACCTTGTATTGGGCGCGGACATTACGTATAGCGCGTATTATTTCGATGACGGCTTCGATTTCGGCCTCGGCCGCCGGGTCGAGCATCGCTTCATCGGACTCCGGATAGGCGGCGACCATGATGGACTCGTTATCCAGCCACTTCGCATATTTTTTCAGGTTCTGCCAGAGCTCCTCGGTAAGAAAAGGCATAAAGGGGTGCAGGAGGCGCGCCGATTTTTCCAGTACGTGTACCAGTATCGGTAATGGCGAGGCATCGTTGGCCTGCAATCTTATCTTGGCCAGCTCGATATACCAGTCGCAGTAATCGCCCCAGAGGAAGTCGTGTATCTGCCTCTGTGCCTCGCCGAACTGGAAGTCGTCCATAAGACCGACGACGCCGGCGATAGTCCGGTTCAGCCGCGAAAGAATCCAGCGGTCTTCCACCGGCAACCCGTCCCGGTTTATTTCCCGGTCGATGCGGGCGCCGGGCCCGAGGCTCCTGACGACGAACCGCGTGGCGTTCCAGAGCTTGTTGGCGAAGTTGCGGCCAGCCTCCATCTTATCCATGGATAGCCGCGAGTCGTTGCCGGGGGATGTGCCGGTGGTAAGGGCGAAGCGCAGGGCATCCGTGCCGTATTCCTCAAGCAGGTTAAGCGGGTCGACGACGTTGCCTTTTGTCTTGCTCATCTTGTCGCCCTTTTCGTCTCGTATCAGGCCGTGAAGATAGACGGTATGGAATGGGATTTCACCGGTATTCTCGATACCCAGCATTATCATCCGGGCCACCCAGAAAAATAGGATTTCGTAGCCGGGATTCATGACCGAGGTGGGGTAAAAATAACGCAGGTCCTCGGTATCATCCGGCCAACCCAGCGTGGAATGGGGCCAGAGCCCGGAGCTGAACCAGGTATCCAGGGTGTCCGGGTCCTGCTCGATTTTTGCCGAGCCGCATTTAGCACAGGCGGCGGGCGTATCTACGGCTACCGTCAGCTCATTGCAGTCGCGGCAGTACCATATCGGTATGCGGTGGCCCCACCAGAGCTGGCGGCTGATGCACCAGTCTCGGATGTTCTCCATCCAGTTGAGGTATACCTTGGTAAAGCGCTCCGGCAGGATTTTAATTCTGCCGTCTTTTACGGCGGCGATAGCTGGTTGCGCCAGAGGTTCGACTTTCACAAACCACTGCCGGCTGGCGACAGGCTCGACGACAGTCTGGCAGCGCTGGCAATGCCCCACGGCATGACTGTAATCCTCGGTCTTAACAAGCTGCCCGGCCTTTTCCAGGTCGGCTAGGATAGCTTTACGGCATTCGTAGCGGTCCATGCCTTTATACGGCCCGGCATTCTCGTTCATGGTTACATCGGCATTAAGGATGTTAATCAGGGGCAGCCCCTGTCTTTGCGCCACCTCGAAGTCCACCGGGTCATGGGCGGGAGTTATTTTAACCGCTCCGGTGCCGAACTCGGTGCTGACGGCTTCATCGGCGACGATGGGTATCTCGCGGTTGACGGCGGGCAAAATGACTTTCTTGCCAACAAGCGTTTTATATCTTTTATCGCCGGGGTTGACGGCCACGGCTGTATCCCCGAGTATCGTCTCCGGGCGGGTGGTGGCCACGGTAATGTATTTACCCTTGTCTCCTGACAGGGGGTAGCGTACATACCACAAATGCCCGTTCACATCTTTGTGGTCCACCTCGAGGTCGGAAAGGGCGGTGCCGCAGCGCGGGCACCAGTTGATAATCCGTTCCCCGCGGTATATCAGCCCCTTGTCATACAGGCGTTTGAAGGTGGTGCGCACCGCCCGGCTCGACTCCTCGTCCATGGTAAAACGTAGGCGAGTCCAATCGCAGGAGATACCCAGCCTCATGTGCTGCTGCGTTATGATATGGCGGTAGTTCGCCACCCACTTATGCATTCTCTCCAGGAATTTCTCTCTGCCCAGCTTATGCCGGTCCGTTCCTTCTTTAGCCAGCTCTCTCTCCACCACTACCTGAGCGGCGATGCTGGCGTGGTCGACGCCCGGCAGCCAGAGAGTCGGCTCGCCCTTCATGCGGTGCCAGCGTGTCATGATGTCCTGCAAGGCGCTTTCTAGGGCATGGCCAAGGTGAAGCTCGCCGGTGACATTGGGGGGCGGCATGATGATAACGAAGGGCTGCTTCTCCGGGTCGATTTCAGGCGTGAAATATCCCTTCTCCATCCAGAGGTCGTACCACTTCTGCTCGACTTTGCCCGGCTCGTACGCTTTGGACATTTCTTCTGCATCGGGGGCCTGTGTCATGAGGACCTCTTTCTAATGATAATGGTTATTCCGTTACCGGTAACTTGATTATTTTATCCGCTATCCAGGCTGAAAGACAACCCAGAACAAAGCCGCCAAGCGGCCAGAGCGGGAAAAACTCGTAGCCTATGTCTCCCCATCCGTCAATGAGACCGTGAATAATAAAGACTAAAATCATCGCCAGGTAGTAAGCAAATATGCTGAATCCCCCGAGCAGTCGCCTGTGTCCCGCTCCTTTATTTAACCATATCATCAGGAGCACCATCACCAGTGAAGAACCCAGCCAGGGAACCAGGACAGCCAGATACCAGAAATCACCCCACCATTGAAATTCGGATAAAGCCAGGGTCAGGCTGCTTAGTAAAAACGTGCCCGCGTCATTATCTATTCTACTCCATCCGGTCTGCCCGATGGAAAATATAAAGAGCAGGACCGCCGCGATAAAATAGGCAATGGTGCAGGTCAAAAATGCGTATTTGAAAATTTTCATCATTGTGTCTCGCTTCCTTTTTTTCCTGATTTTTAGACTCCCCCCGCCACCCCTCGCTGGTTATCTTTTCCCACCCGGCCGCCCTCGTATCATCGGCGGCTTAGCCCGTATATATTCCCCGCCCCTTATTTTTTAAGCATCCCCTTTACCCTGTCCAGCACCCTATCCGCCACCTCTCTCTTGCTCATCAGGGGCAGTTCTTCCGCTTTGCCGTTGCGGTCAATCAGGGTTACCCGGTTCGTGTCAACATCAAAGCCGCTGTCGGTAGCGGTAATATCGTTCGCCACAATCA
>DATLAD010000145.1:0-7817 GCA_035527575.1 Dehalococcoidales bacterium | reverse complement strand
TGCTGAGTCAGGTCGCCGGCAGGGCAGGGCGCGGGCCGTCGGGGGGCAGGGTTATCGTTCAGACCTTCTCCCCGGATAACTATGCCATACGGGCGGCGGCTCAACACGACTACGCCTCTTTCTACGAGCAGGAGATTGCCTACCGCCGGCAGCTTCATAACCCGCCCTTCACCCGGCTGGCCCGGCTTACCTGTGTGCATAACAATGACGCTATCTGCCAGCGCGAGGCCGAGAGAGTTAAAAAAATGCTCACCGGGGAAAGTGATGCCCGTGGTGTCAGCGGCATCGATATTATCGGGCCCGCACCGGCCTTTATCCACCGTTTGCGGGGACGGTTTCGCTGGCAGCTCATACTCCGCGGCTCCGGGATATCCGCCTTTCTATCGCCGGTTTCTTTACCCCAGGGCTGGACGATAGATATTGACCCGATGGCGCTCGTCCAGTAAACTTAGAGTAGCTATATATCGAAAATTCTCATCGAAGGAGACTGCATGGCGGTTCTGCCTATCAGGACGTTGCCCGACCCCATACTGAGACGGAAGACGAAAAGGGTCAGGAATATCGACCGTTCCGTGAAAAAAATAATAGCCGATATGCTGGAGACGCTGCACGCCGATGCCGGGCGCGTGGGACTAGCCGCCAACCAGGTGGGTGTCTCCCTGCGCGTTACGGTTATCGGCATCCCCGATGAAGATGATATTATCCTGATAAACCCGGAGATAGTGCGCCGGAAAGGCGAACGCCTGGTCAACGAAGGCTGCCTCAGTATCCCCGGTTATATCGGAGAGCTATACCGGGCGGAAACGGTTACGGCAAAAGGCCTCGGACTTGACGGTAAAGAAGTCCGGATAAAAGCGGAAGGGCTGCTGGCTCAGGCGCTGGAGCATGAGACCGACCATCTAAACGGGGTACTTTACATCGACCGTATGGAGAGCCTGGATACGCTGCGCAAAATCGAGCCGGAGGATACCGAAACCGGCATTTAGAAGTCCAGGGCGGTGAATCACTGGATAATGTGGTTGTAGCGGCTGGTGACAGGTGTCTACGCCATGTTTCCCGATGATTGACCGGAATTGAAATAGAAAAGCTCGTCGAGCCTGGAATCGGGGAAAGCCTTTTTAGCACCTATAATGAATTTTTCGTTGATGCCGCGTTTCCCTACGCGTACCCGGTAGACCTGACTTACCGATAGCCCCATTGCCCTGGCTAAATCGGACAGGTTCTGGTATTTGCCATTGGTCATTTCGAAGACTCTGGTCTTGATTATCATACTGCCTTTGTCCTGTTACAAAAGTGCCAATTGGCAATATAATAGCAAATAATATACCATATGTCAAGAATGTTGCGGCGAGGGCATGTGACAGACTGCGGTAATATTACGGTATCGTCTCGGATATGTATTGTTCTATTTGAATTGTATATAATATCGTATATAATTGGTGAGTATATTATTCTAGAAAAATCTAGAAACGTGGTTTGAAAGATATGCCAGACATTTGGCGACCTAAACCTGGTGATAGGGTTTTCCGCCCCCGGAGAATCAAGAGGTTCCGCCTGAGAAGGGTACTGGGGATTCCCGCTGTATTCAGCGCCGGTTATGGAAATGTCGGCTCCTCCATTTATTACGCCCTTGGTATTGTCGCCCTGGTGGCCATGGGAGCCACCCCGGTGGCGCTGGGTATCGCCGGCATCCTTTTCATTTTCACAGCCCTGACTTATGCCGAGGGTACGGCGGCCTTGCCGGAAGCCGGAGGCTCGGCCAGCTTTGCCCGTCATGCCTTCGGTAACACGGCCGGTTTTATCGCCGGCTGGGCGCTGATGCTGAGCTATATCGTCACCATTTCTATCTCCGCTTTTACCATACCGCCTTATCTGGGGTTTTTCTGGGAACCCTTCAAGGCATCCCCTGTAATCGGAACCCTGGTTTCTATAGGAATCGTTTTCTTCCTCATGGTGTTAAATGTCATCGGCATCAGGGAGACTTCCTTTATTAACGTCGGCGCTACCGTCATCGATATCCTGACACAGGTCTCGCTGGTGGTCATCGGTTTCGTACTGCTGTTTAATCCTACCGTGTTGATTCATCGGATTGTTGATAACTGGCCATCGGCCGGTAACCTGGTTCTCGGCGTCGCCCTGGCTACTATTGCCTATACCGGCATCGAAACGATGTCGCAGATGGCGGAAGAAACGAAGAAACCGGAGAAAAGTGTGCCCCGGGCGATGATTATGATGATTGTCGCCGTTCTGGTTATCTTTGCCGGTATTTCCCTGGTGTCTCTTTCGGCCATGCCCGTTGAAGAGCTTTCCACAGAATGGGCCAGAGACCCGGTGGCTGGTATTGCTTTTTATATCCCCATCGAAATAATACGGACAATCCTTAAGCCTCTTATTGCGGTCCTGGCGGGTACGATATTGCTTATAGCTACCAATGCCGGTCTTATCGGTATCTCCAGGCTGGCTTTCTCGCAGAGTACGCATGGCCTGGTACCGCCGGCGCTCGGCCGGGTACACGGTCGATTCAAGACGCCGTATATTTCCGTAATTGTCTCTAGTCTGATTGCTATTGCTATACTGATTCCAGGATTTTTCGCGACCGATGTTTTCGCTAATATGGGCGCTCTCTACGCCGTTGGGTCTTTACTCGCCTTCACGTTTGCTCATGCCTCCATCATCGGGATGCGCATCAGAAAGCCGGAAATGGAGCGTCCCTTCAAACTTGGCTGGAATATAAGGATTAAGGGGCGTGACATACCGGTGAGCGCCGTGATAGGTCTGCTGGCAACATCGTCGATATGGGTTATTATATTGATCACCCAGACGTACAGTCGCTGGGTCGGTCTGGGCTGGATGCTCGCCGGCCTTATTATCTACTATTTCTTCCGGCGGAGGCGTCGCAAACCGTCGGACGAATGGCAAATAAAGCGTGAGAAGTAAAAAACTCCGAAAAGGTATTGTAGATTTTTAACAATAGGATTATAATAGCCACTATCGAACAAAAAAAGGATGTAGAAGGTAATGGAATTTAAGAAAGTCCTTGTACCTGTAGTCGGTAGCGAAGCGGATGAAGAAGCCATAAAGCTGGCCTGCCGGCTGGCCAAGAAGGATAAGGGGAAAGTCTGGGCGGTCTCGGTGGTGGCCATCAAGCGCGCCCTGCCGCTGGATGCCGAGATAGATTCGGAGATTCGAAACGCCGAGAGTGTGCTCGACCGCGTCGAGAGCATCGCCGAAGAGGAAGACTACGAGGTCGAGACCGATGTCCTTCAGGCCAGGGATGTCGGCCCGGCGATTGTCGATGAAGCCGTGGAAAGGGGCGTCGACCTCATTTTAATGGGTATTACCTACAAGAGGCGCTTCGGGCAGTTCAGTCTGGGGAATATCGTGCCTTACGTGTTGAAAAATTCTCCGTGTCCGGTTATACTCTACCAGCAGTAGAACGATTACAGTACAGGGTCAGGTATTTCATATGAAAATAGTGATTATGGGATGCGGGCGGGTGGGTGCCAGGCTCGCCTCGTTGCTGGATGAAGAAGGCCATGAGGTTACTGTCCTGGATAACGATACGTATAGTTTCCGCAGGCTGCCGCCTTCTTTCGGAGGTACGGCCCTCTTCGGCAACGGCATCGACGAGGAGGCCCTGAAACGGGCCGGTATCGAAGAAGCTGATTTATTCGTGGCATTGACTCAGGGCGACAACCGTAATGTCATGTCGTCCCAGATTGCCAAGTACGTTTTTAACGTGCCCAGGGTGATGTGCCGTATCTATGACCCGCTGCGTGAGGAAATGTACAGCGCTCTCGGCCTGGAAACGATTAGCCCGACGAAAGTGTTCGCCCAGCTGTTAAAGGAAAAGATAGAAAAAGTAGAGGAGAAGGCAGAGGACCGAGGTTAAAGTATGTATATTATAGTCGTTGGTGGCGGCCGCCTGGGTTATTACCTGCTCAAGGCGCTGCTTAATGAAGGTCATGAGGTGCTCGTGCTGGAAAAGGATGCCCGCATCTGCAAGACCATTACCGATGAGCTGGGTAGCGTCTGCTTTCGCGGTGACGGCTGCGAGGCGGCTACCCTGGCCGAAGTGGGTACCGGCCGGGCGGATATGTTTGTGGCGGTGACCGGTGATGACGAGGATAACCTGGTTGCCTGCCAGGTAGCCAAGCATAAGCATAACGTGCCCCGGACCATCGCCCGTCTTCGCAACCCGCAGAATGCCGTCCTCTTTAAAAAACTGGGAGTGGACGTTACCATCAGCACCACCGATATCATCCTCGAGGCGATAGAGCGTGAAGTACCGACACACGCTATAACGGAGTTGATGACCCTCGATGAAAAGGGGCTGGTAATCGTAGATGTCAGGATTACGCCCGAATCCGCCACGGTAGGCAAAATGGTCAAGGAGCTTTCCCTGCCCAAGGAAAGCAAGCTGGCGCTTGTTATTCCCCATGAAGGCAGCACGCATGTGCCCGCCGCCAATACCGTCCTTCAGGCGGGCGACCAGATAATAGCCGTCACCAGTCCCGAGTCTAAAGAAGCGTTAAAGGCAGCCCTGAGTGGCAATTAAGCCGGTTTTACCCGTTTTTGACCTGTCTTTATAGCGTTTCGTTTACACTACTGTATCCTTATATCTGGATTCACTTTGTCTAAGCCACGCAGTGTCTTAACCTTCCCTTCGGTGTTGGTGGGGGTAAAACTAAGGGATAAGCAGAAAATGATGCGAGGGCGGTTAGGATTGGAATAGATAACTCGGCTTTCAGATTTCTATTTGACGTATGTCCTTTTTTTATTGTATCGTCAAGTGCCGGTTAGCCATCCGGCGCACCTACTTTTACTCTCAATGGTGCATATCGGGAGAACTTCTATGAAGGCGGGCAGGTTTATTAACGGCTGGACTGTGACGGCTGTCCTTCTGGCGGCGGTTATTATCGCCGGCGGCGCCGTAATATGGTCGAAATACGGCCGGAGCCAGGCGATAGAAATATCCATGGCGCCCGACCGTGAACTTCAGGGCAGAATATATATCGGTGGGGAGGTCAATAACCCCGGTTTCTATCCGCTGGAAGCCGCGGATAGCATTGAAGATATTCTGAAAGCGGCGGGAGGCGTTACCGATGGAGCCGACCTTAGCCATGTTGAGCTGATTGTTTCCGCTTCGGAGGCCGGGGAGGACACCGCGCAAAAGGTGAATATCAATAAAGCCGAAGCCTGGCTGCTGGCGGCATTACCCGGAATCGGGGAGGTCAGGGCTCAGGCAATTGTAGATTACCGGCAGCAAAACGGCCCGTTTCGTGACATTAATGAGCTGCTGAAAGTTGATGGACTGGGAGATGTTACTTTCGAGCGTATTGAACATCTTATCACTGTCGCCGACTGATGTAAGGATAATGACTTTTGGCCCTTATCTATCTTAGCTGTGTCTGGGTAGCCGGAATCTTTCTTGGTTCAAAGCTGAATTTGCCCCTGTGGCTCGGCCTCGCCGGGCTTGTCCCTCTGCTGCTTCTTTTCTTTATCCGCCAACACCGCAAGCCGGTAATCCTGGCCGGCCTGGGTATTTTTATCCTCGTAGTGGTGTCGGCTTATTCTTATTCCAGCCTGTACGGCATTGACGATAGTAAGGTCCATTTCTATAACGACCTCGGCGTCGTTGAGATTGAAGGTACGGTAGCGGGCGACCCCGATGTCAGGGATACCAACACCCGCCTTAACTTATCGGCTGTCGCCATCAAGGCGGACCCGGAATGGCGGGATGTCGGGGGAACGGTACTGGTATTCGTGCCCCGCTACCCCGCCTATAAGTACGGCGACGTGATAAAGTTGACCGGAGAACTGGAGACGCCGCCGCAGTTGGACGACTTCGATTACCGGGGTTATCTGGCGCACCAGGGCATCCATGCCACTATGTTCTACCCGGAAATAGAAGTGCTGGATACGGGACGCGGTTTTCCGCCGCTGGCCTGGGTCTATTCCCTGAGAGGCCGACTGGCCCAAACCCTGGCGCAGGTGCTGCCCGAACCGCAGGCATCGCTGGCCCAGGGTATGGTGCTGGGAATCCGGGGTAATATTCCCCGGGATCTGCAGGATGACTTCTCCCGGAGCGGGACCGCCCACCTCCTGGCGATTTCCGGTCTGCATCTCGGCATCATGGCCGGTATCCTGCTCGGAGTCGGTCTCTGGCTCTTCGGGCGGCGGCATTACCTCTATGTCTGGCTGGCGCTCGGCGCCGTCTGGCTCTATACCGTCATCACAGGCATGAACCCGCCGGTGGTGCGGGGGGCTATCATGGCCAGTCTTTTCCTTTTGGCCGAAGCCCTGGGGAGGCAGCGTAGCGCCATGGTGGCGCTGACCTTCGCCGCGGCGGTCATGGTGGGCGTCCATCCCTATATCCTGGGCGATGCCTCTTTCCAGTTGAGCTTTCTGGCCATGGCCGGCCTCGTCTTTATTTTCCCGATTCTTCGCGACCTGGGCCGGCGGGCGGTCGTTAAGATGCTGGGAGAAGAAGGGTCTTTTATTTCCCTGTCTAATGTCGTCGTCGATACTTTGAGCGCCACCCTGGGAGCTATCATCGCCGTCTGGCCGGTGGTCGCCTATTACTTCGGCATTATTTCCCTGGTAGGCCCTCTGGCTACGTTCTTGGCCCTGCCGGCCCTGCCCGGCGTTATCGTGGCCGGGGCTTTAGCGGCGGTGGTGGGGCTGGCCTCGCTGGCGGTGGCCCAGGCTATCGGCTGGCTGGCCTGGCTATTCCTGTCTTATACGCTCCTTGTGGTCGGCGGCCTGGGGTCGGCCTCCGTTTCATCAGTTGAGGTCGATTGGATTAATCCGGCCTTTATATCTGGCTATTATCTGGTGCTGGCGGCGGCTATCTGGCTGAACGGCCATCGTCAGAAGTTGCGCAACCTGATGTCGGGAACGGCCGGTCGCATGAAAGCGGGGCTAAATATGTCCTTCGGGTTTTCCGGGGTGGGGAAGTGGCTTATCGTACCCCTGCTGGTGCTGGCGGTACTGGTGTCTTATACGGCGGCCACCATGCCCGACGGTAACTTGCGCGTCAGCTTTCTGGATGTCGGGGAGGGAGACGCCGTGCTCATTCAGAAGGGGAGCCGGCAGGTGCTTGTCGATGGCGGGCCCAGTCCGCAGGCGATAATTTTAGGACTCGGCAGCCGGATGCCTTTCTGGGACAGGACTATCGATTTGCTGGTATTGACCCATCCCCACCAGGACCATCTCGCCGGGCTGGTGGAGGTGCTGCGGCGTTACCGGGTGGAGCGGGTGCTCTATCCGGATTTAGACTATGATTCGCCGTTGTACGACGAGTGGTCGAGGCTAATTAGAGATAAGGGTATTAAGAGTGCCGTGGCCTGTGCCGGACAGCAAGTCGACCTGGGTGACGGCATTACTATAAAGGTATTGAATCCGCTGGCGGACCCTGTGACAGGCAGCGAGTCGGATATCGACAATAACAGTGTGGTGCTGCGCCTGAGCAACGGCGATATCAGCTTTCTCCTGGCTGCTGACATTATGGAGGAGGCCGAGCGGGAGCTTATCCGGGAGCGGGCCGTCCTGCCCGCCGACGTCCTCAAGGTGGCCCACCACGGCTCGGCTACCTCCACCACTACCGGTTTCCTGGCGGTGGTCGGTCCCCGGGGGGCGGTAATCTCCTGCGGCGCCGGTAACCGTTTCGGCCACCCGGATACTGAAGTTATGGACAGGTTAGAAAAAGAAGTTGGCTCTGAAAATATCTACCGCACCGATGAAGATGGAACTATAGATTTTATCACGGATGGGGAGAGGCTCTGGGTGGAGGTGGGGAAACGGTAAAGAAGAAA
>DATLAD010000144.1:0-4923 GCA_035527575.1 Dehalococcoidales bacterium | reverse complement strand
TGAAACTGGACGAGCTCACCTGGAAACAAAATACGGTCAGCGGCCGGGAGAACCACCTCTGGCTCGTCTCCGCCTCCGACTTCAATCAGGACTTTCGCAAGTACCGGCGGGAGTTGCAGGTCTTGCTTGATGCCTGCTCACGACGCCAGCCCCACCCCACCGGCCATCTCAGACTGGCCTACATCGGCGTACCCCCGGTCTATGCCATAGAACTGTACGGCTTTATTGAAAAACACGGTGCCAGGGTGGTCTTCAACGAAGTCCAGCGCCAGTTCGCCATGCCCCGGCCCGGCAAATCACTGGCCGAGCAGTACTCCGGCTACACTTACCCCTATTCCATCCACGAGCGCCTTACGGATATAAAAACAGAGATACTGCGCCGGCGGGTGGACGGCGTTATCCATTACGTGCAGGCATTCTGTCACCGCGGCATCGGCGATATTATCTTCCGGGACGCCATCGACCTGCCCGTGCTGACACTGGAAGGCAACGCCGACTTCTTCCTTAACAACCATGTCAAGACACGCATCGAGGCTTTCCTGGACATGATACAGAGGGGCCGGAGTCGGTCTTTAAATGTAAGAAAGGGGAAGCTCGAAGGGGCTAACGCCCCTTCGAAAAACATTCCCCCTTCCCTTCATAAATAGCCAGGGGAAGGGGGAAACAGGGGGATAGGTTCCTAATAACATAAATATATAAAATTTAAACTCAGGAGGCGAAAATGAAAACCAGAATCGGCATTAACGGCTTCGGACGCATCGGCCGGCTGACCCTCAGGGCTATAAAGCAGTACCACAAGGACAACCTGGATGTGGTGGCTCTCAATGACCTGGCCGATACGAAGACCAATGCCCACCTGCTGAAATGGGACAGCGTCTTCGGCCGTTACCCCGGCGAGGTCAGCGCCAAAGACAACGCTATCGTCGTCGATGGGGAAGAGATAAAAGTAATCTCCGAGCGCGACCCCGGTGCCATTCCCTGGAAAGACTACGGCGTCGATATCGTCATAGAGTCCACCGGCCTGTTCACGGATGCCACCAGGGCCGCTGCCCATCTTAAAGGCGGCGCCAAGAAAGTAATCATCTCGGCACCCGCCAAGAACGAAGACGTCACCATCGTCCTCGGCGTCAACGAAAAGGTCTACGACCCCAGGAAACATCACGTAATTTCCAACGCCTCCTGCACCACCAACGGCATCGCCCCGGCCGTCAAGGTGCTGCACGATAGCTTCGGCGTGAGCAAAGGACTGATGACCACCATCCACTCCTACACCAACGACCAGGTGGTGCTGGACACCTTCCACAAGGACGTGCGGCGGGCGCGTGCCGCCGCCCTGAACATGATACCCACCACCACCGGCGCCGCCAAGGCCGTGACCCAGGTTATCCCGGCGCTACAGGGCAGGATTCACGGCCTGGCCTTCCGCGTGCCGACGCCCACCGTCTCCGTTATCGACTTCGTTTGCGACCTGGAAAAAGAGGTCACCGTGGAGCAGGTCAACCAGGCGTTAAAGAAAGCCGCCGCCGGGCCGCTGAAGGGTATCCTGGAGTACTGCGAGGAGGAGCTGGTCAGCACGGACTTCAAGGGCAATCCCCACAGCTCCATCATCGATGGTCCGAGCACCATGGTCATCGGCGGGAACATGGTTAAAATCCTGGCCTGGTACGATAACGAGTGGGGCTATAGCTGCCGCCTCGGCGACCTGGCCGTTTACATGGCTTCCCGGGGACTTTAGAAAGAAAAAATCGCCTGCCGGAACCGGAATACTAATAGGAACTTATGAAACTCGTACCGCCACGTACATAAGTACTGATTGACATACTATTGCGGAATTGCGTAAAATAGAAAAACTACCGGTTTGAGGATGAGTAATGAAGTTAGTCGTTGTTGGCTTCGGGCAATGCGGCGGTAGAATCGCTGATGAGTTTGCCCGCCTTAATGCCAGAGCCCGTGGCCTGCGCGGGCTTAATATTATCACCGGAGCATATGCAGTTAATACCGATATCGCAGACCTTCACGGGCTGAATACCATAAAGTCCGACTACGAACACCGCATCCTCATCGGCAACAAGAAAACCGGCGGCCATGGCGTCGGGAAAATCAACGAACTCGGCGCCGAGATTGCCCGGGAGGACGCCGACAAGGTCATCGAGACGATACGGAATTCCAGGCATTTCCAGGAAACGGACGCCTTCCTGCTGTGTGCCGGGGCTGCCGGCGGCACCGGTTCCGGAGCAATCTCCGTACTGACACAGCAGATAAAAGAACGCTATGTAGACAAGCCGGTATACAATCTCATCGTCCTTCCCTTCGACCACGAAGAATCAACCGAAGACCGGACAGTATATAACGTGGCCACCTGCCTTAAGTCCAGCTACCTGGTGGCCGATGCCATCTTCCTCGTCGATAACCAGAGGTACGTCATGAAAGATACGTACCTCAAACATAATCTTGACCAGATAAACCACAAAATTGTGCATCCCTTTTTCAACCTTCTCTGCGCGGGCGAAGAGATGAAATCCAAGTACATCGGCGCTAAAATACTGGACGCCGGGGATATCATCCAGACACTCGTCGGCTGGACAACCCTGGGCTTTGGCCGGTCGCACAGCCCGAAGTTTAAATCACTCTTTTCATCGACCCGCCACTTCAGGGAAAAGGCCACCGAAACTCAGAAGGGAACTCAGGCGCTGGATGAAGCCATCAGCGGTCTATCGGTTAAGTGCAACCCCCTGGACTCCAAGAGGGCCCTCTACCTCGTTTCCGCTCCCGCCAAGGACATCAATGTTGACCTGATTAAAGAGCTGGGGACTTACATTAAAAATATGGCCCCGGAAGCCATCATCAGGAGCGGCGACTACCCCAGGGAAAAAGGCACCCTGGAAGTTACCGTAATACTTTCCGAAATGAGCGATGTGGAAAAGATCAGGAACTACTTCACCAAGGCCATTAACCTCATTGCGGAACTTAAGAAGCGCCAGGAAGGCGTGGTAAGCACACAGCGAGGGATTGATATTACGATAAAGGACATTCCCTCGCTGCTATAATCAGACTATTTAATTAAACAACCCGTCTACCGCTTCGGAAGACCTCGCTGTGTGACCTCTTGCCCGGGTAACGATTACCCGATACAAGGTTCAACCGCCACTGGAGACCGCGGCCTCCGATAAATTAACCGAATCTTATAATTATCTGGCTATCTTGGAATAGATTTGCCAGGCCTGTTCGATGGTGTCGTCGCGTACTTTCCAGGCTTTATTTATGTTCTCTTCACGGGCCCCGGCGGCCTCGGTTACCGCCGATTCACAACCTCTATCGGCTGCCTCTTGGGCACTCTTAAAGGCTTCCTCAGCTCGCGCTATTACACTCTCACGAGCTTTAGCGGCTTTGGCTATGGCATCATCCCGGTCTTTCATAGCCTGAGCCACAATAGCCTCATAAGCTCTAAAAGCTTGCTGCTCCGCCCGCTTATAAGCTTTGGCTACCTGCACTTCATTCTCATGGTAAGCCTTAGCGACCTGACGCTCGGCGTCCATATAGGCCGCGTAAGCCCTCTCGGCTTGGCTCATAACCTCGTCAAGCGGACTTCTTGGTCGCTCTTCTGCCTCTGGAGTCTCCTCCCCAGAGGGGGTTCCAGCTTCCAACTCTACCGGGGTAGAGGACTTCTTGGTTCGGTCTTTCTGGTCAGCCACCAGGCACCTCCTTCAATTAATCTTATTAGCTTTACAGCTTCATTAGTCTGAAATTAATGGATTATAAATAATGGGCCTCTACTTAGTGCCAAGTATATTGCTCGCCCTGTAAAAAGTCAAGCAGACTTTTCCTTTCCCACGCAGGTACTTTCGTAATCTTTGATAATATTTTTAATACCATGTAAAACGGTCAAATGTTTGCAGATTAATCCTCTTCTGCATCGGTGTCTTCAGCTTCGGTGCCTTTTTTGGTCTGCTGGGACCTCTTAGCCTCGTACATCCTGGCCAGGGATTCCAGGCGCGCTTCCATTTTACCCCTGGGCTCTTTGCTCACTGGCTTTGGGCCTTTATCGGTCTTTTCTGGCTTCTCTACCTTTTCCGCCTTCTTTACCTTTTCTTCTTTTTCAACCTCTTCTGTCGTGTCTACCTTTTCCACCGCCCCGGTAACGGCTTCTATCACTGCTTCCGCGATATTAAAAGCTGCCTCCCCTTCCTCCTCGGCTTTATCCAGCACCTCGGTCAGGGCTTCTTCCGACACTTCGATCTCTGCCTCGTCATCTTGTATCCGGCCCTTGGCCAGGGCTTTTTCGTAGGCCTTGAAAGATGCTTCGGCGGTTTCCCTGGCAACCTGGCCGGTGGCTTCGGCCCGGCTTATCGCTTCCCTGAAGGCGGATATGGATACCCCGGCCGCCTCCCTGGCCACCCTGGCCGATGCCTCGGTCGCCTCCTTGACGGCTTTCACCGTTCTCTCCGCGGATTCCCTGGCGGCTTTTATCAGCGCTTCCGTGACTTCTCTGGCTGTTCTCACCGCTGCTTCAGACGACTCCTTGGTCTGCCTGCTTATCTCCTCGGCCCGGGCTATGGCCTCCTGGATTTCTTTCTCCGAAGAATCGGCCGTCTCCCTGGCGGTGACAATGGCGGCTTGAATAGCTTCCCGGACAACCCTCATCGACTCTTCGGCAGTCTCTTTGGCCGTCCGGCTTATCTCCTCGGCTTTGGATACGGCTTCTTCGGATTCTCTCCTGGAGGATTCAATGACTTCCTGGGCCGCCCTGGCCGCTTCCTCGGCAACTGCTTTAGCCGCGTTATTTATTTCTTCTATTCTGGCAACAGCTTCCCGATACTCACTGGCTGCCGCCTCGGCGCTATTCCTGGCTTCTGTACTTATTTCTTCGGCTTTGGAGATTACCTCCCGCGATTTCTCTACCGATTGCTCGGACGCTTCTCGGGC
>DATLAD010000143.1:0-5338 GCA_035527575.1 Dehalococcoidales bacterium | reverse complement strand
CCCTCCGGCAGCGCGATACTGACAACGCCGAAAGGCACAAACGGGTCCGGCGCGTGATACGGGGGCGGTGGTGGGTAATGATTGACAGTGTAAGCAAACAGCTTGCCTTTTCTGCTGAGCAACACTTCTTCCAGGGGCTTTATTTTCTTACAAAGGGGGTTCCGGCAGGTTTTTGCTTTAGGGAAGAAGTAATGCCCGCAGGACTGGCACCTGTTGCCCAGTAGTTGCGGTTCCCGCGGCGGCATGGTAAACCATCCCTCAAGGCAAGGTATCTGCTTTTTAGCTTCCATTAAAAAAGCTCCTTTAAAATATTAGCTATTTATGTCCTATTTAATGGATATGGTAATAACGAAGGTGCAATAGTGGAAGTCTATCTTATCCCCGGGTATCTATCTGTAAAAGACACCTTCTCGACGACAACATAAAGCCTATCAGTTTGGTATGGTAAATTTCAATCAAACAGGACGTAAACGTGGCTGACTTCCGTAACTCTATCAAACACCATGAATATTGTCAAATTACGAATTTTATAATAATTGGAGTTTCCGAAAAGGTGCTTTGACAAGGTTAATTCAACTGGCTAAAATGGTCATTACTGGTTTGCGCCGCATACATTGAGAGTACGTATATTTTAACTTGAGCGAACCGGTTGAAGCCTTCGATTAGATATTGACTACCATAATATATATAAAGAATATATATAAAAGTGGGAACATAATGTATCGGTAAGGGGGGAAACCATGAAACAGAAAAAGGGTTCACAGCCGGTGTATAAAGTTAAGGCCAAAGAAACTGTACTTATCCCCATGCGTGATGGAGTCCGTCTGGCCGTCGATGTCTATCGCCCCGATGCTGCGGGGAAATTCCCGGCCCTGCTGGCGCTTTGCGTTTACGGCAAGGACCTGCAGGTGCTGCCGGTAAAGCAGCCCCAGGGACGCGAGAATTCCCTGGTCTGGGACGGCACCATGGAGTCCGGCAATACCGGGTACTTCGTATCGAGGGGCTATGTCCACGTCATCGCCGATGTCCGCGGCTGCGGCGACTCTGAGGGAGAGTACGTGGGAATGTGCAGTCACACCGAGGGAGAAGACGGCTACGACCTCATTGAGTGGATTGCCGCGCAGCCCTGGTGCGATGGTAATGTCGGAATGGTAGGCATATCCTACCTGGCCGCTGTCCAGACCTACACTGCCATCGAGCAGCCGCCCCACCTCAAAGCCATCTTCCCCTGGGAGGTATGGACCGACCTTTATAGTCAGATAGCCACCTCCGGGGGTGTTATCAACCCCATGCTGTACCGTCTTTACAGTGGCCGCGGCATGGACCCGGGGCAGACCAACGGCAGCGGCATTGCCCACAGGAACCACGTCTGCGCCACGGTGAGAAACACGCCGCCGAAAGAGCTGGAGAAGCTCTGGAAGGAGCGGCTCAGCGACCCCGACCTGATGGTCTACAGCATCTACTGGAGCTGCCTCCGCTACCCGACGAAGAGCCCCCTCTTCGCCGACTTCCTTTTCAATCCCAACGACGGGCCTTTTTACCGGGAGCGGTCGCCTTACCCCGGGTTCGATAAAATCAAGGTACCCCTGTTCACCGGCGGCCCCTGGGTGGGTATGTGGCCGGAAGGGGCTTTCGACCTCTACAACGGCGTGGACGTACCCAAGAAAATCATCATGGCGCCCCTGTCCCTTTGCGACGAACGGCCCTGGTACCAGCTGCACGACGAGGTTATGCGCTGGATGGACCACTGGCTCAAAGGTATAGATACCGGCTTTATGGAAGAGCCGCCGGTAAAATTCTTCATGATGGGGGCCAATGAGTGGCGTTATGAGCATGAGTGGCCCCTGGCCAGGACGCAGTGGACGAAGTACTACCTGCGCAGCCGGGGCCGCCTTATGACCGAGTCACCGATGTTCAATGAAGGGCCCGACTGCTTCGTGCAGCAGCCCCTCGACGAGACCTCCGGGGTCAATTCACTCAAGTATTCAACCGGACCTTTCAGCAGGGATGTGGAAATTATCGGGCCGATGGCCATCTATTTTTACGCCGCCATAGACCAGGAGGACACCAACTGGCACGTGACCTTATCGGATGTCGATGAGAATGGTGCGAAGAGGTCGATGCCGACGGTCAGCTGGCTGAAGGCATCGCACCGGGCCATCGACGAGAGCCGCTCCAAACCATGGGAGCCCTGCCACATCCATACCGGGAATGTGCCGGTAACCCCCGGTGAGGTGACCGAGTATGCCATCGCGCTTTCCCATATTGCCAATGTGTTCCGGGCCGGTCACCGCCTTGAAATAGAAATTTCAAGTATGGATAATGTACCCGGCGGGCTGCACATCTGCAGCAGCAAGACGACGCTGCACAAGATTCACCACGACCCGAAACATGCCTCTTACCTGCTTCTGCCGGTAATTCCGGCAGAATGACTGAAGGGCAGGTTGGAAAAGACGGTAAAACGGGGTGATAAAACATATAAAGGGAGAAAAATCGTTGCTGATTTTCTTTAAAGGAAGTAAACCGACGGATTGATTTGACCGGAACTATGGCCAGAGTGTATTATCTCTGCAGGTTCGGAATGTCTGCATATTACTTAAACAGACAGAAAGGGAGGTAAAATGGCTCAAAAGGGGAAGCCTAAAACGGGAGTAAAAACATGTATTAAGGGCACCGGTTTAAGCAGCTTCGGTGATAACTCAAATATGGCAGCCGTCGATGTTAAGGACGGCAAAATAATCAGGATCAGACCATTCCACTATGACTGGAAGTACAAGCCCGAGGAATGGAAACCGTGGCAACTGGAGGCGCATGGCAAGGTATTTAAGCCCCCTATGAAGTCCATGATACCTCCGCACGGTATAGCCTACAAAAAGCGTATATTTTCGCCCAACCGGATTCTCTATCCCCTGAAGAGAGTGGACTGGGACCCCAACGGTGAGAGGAATACCCAGAACCGGGGTACGAGCAAGTACGTCAGAATTTCATGGGACGAGGCTACGGATATAGTAGCCGGCGAGATAAAGAGGGTAATTAAAAAGTACGGACCGGAAACGGTACTTCTGCAGGCGGACGGACACGGCGAGACCAAGGTGATACACTCTACCCATGGCTGTAATACCAGGCTACTTGAGCTTTTGGGGGGTTATACGCAGCAGATCAGAAACCCGGATAGCTGGGAAGGGTGGTACTGGGGAGCCAAACATGCCTGGGGATGCGAACCTGTCGGTATGTATACGTCTTATCTCACCAATATTTACCCGGATATGGCCGAGCATACCCAGATGATCATACACCAGGGATGTGACCAGGAAACCACCCCCTGGGGTTTCTGGTCGGGACAGATGCCGAGTCTCTATTCCTACTGGTTTACCGAGATCGGAATAAAAAGTATATATATCTGCCCCGACTTAAACTACGGGGCGGCTGTTCACGCCGATAAGTGGATACCTGTGCTGCCCAATACCGATGCCGCGTTACAGCTTGCCCTGGCTTACCAGTGGATTACCAATGGCACCTATGACAAAGATTATATAGCCACTCATGCTTATGGCTTCGACAAGTTCGAGGCATATGTTTTAGGAAAAGAAGACGGGATTCCCAAGACCCCCAAGTGGGCATCGGAGCTATGCGGCGTACCTTCACGTATCATCAAAGCCCTGGCCCGGGAGTGGGCCTCCAAGACGACCACGGTGGCTCATGGATTCGGCGGGCCATACATCCGGGGGCCGTACTCCCACGAGCCTGCCCGGCTGGAGGTACTGCTGCTGGCGATGCAGGGGCTGGGCAAACCGGGGGCTCACCAGCTTACTTTTGTGGGAGGCTCGTTTTTCGGCGCCAGGGATTTGGGACGCGAGGTTCCTCCTCTGGCAGGCAAGGCCGTCGTGAGACCATCGGTGAACGCTGCGTATCATGGATATCATCCCGGTCCGAATATGCAAAAACAAATCATCCCCAAGCCCATGATTCATGACGCTATCCTGGACGGGCACTTCGAGATATACGGAAGCTCCGAGCAGATGTCGCCGGCTGAAGACCAGTTCAAGAAATACGTTTATCCCGTCCCGGGCTGCTCGGAAGTGCACATGATATGGACGGATACACCCTGTCTGCTGACCTGCTGGAACGACAGCAACCGTAACGTGGACGCCTACCGGAGTCCCAAGATTGAATTCATGGTCGCCCAGCACCCGTGGCTGGAGAACGACTGCCTCTTCGCCGATATCATCCTGCCGTCCAATACCAAATTCGAGACGGACGATATCGGCAGCGATATGGAAAGCGCCCATTTCTCCACCGTTTACCGTGAAAGAAAATGCGTCGATCCCATCGGCGAGTCCAAGAGCGACTACGAGGTGGTAATTGCCGTGGCCGAGAAGCTGGGCCTGCTGGAAGAATACACCGGGGGTAAATCCATCGAGGAATGGATAAAATTTGGTTTCGACGAGTCCGGTGTACCGGCAGCGGGCCTGATGACCTGGGAGGAGTTGTGCGAAAAGGACTACTATGTCATCCCCACCGACCCCAACTGGAAGAAATACCGGGCCGGCATGATAGAGTTCTACGAAGACCCCGAGAAACATCCTTTGAAGACGCCATCCGGGAAGATAGAGTTTTCTTCCCAAAATTTAGCCAAGCACTTCCCCGATGACGATGAGAGACCGCCCGTACCCCACTGGATACCCTACGGCGAGTCGCACCAGGAAAGCCTGCAGCTTGAAAGAGCTAAAAAGTATTCGCTGCTGTGCATATCAAATCATCCCCGGTGGCGGGTGCACGCTCAGCTTGACGATGTTAACTGGTTCCATGAGATAGAGACGTGCAAGGTCAGGGGGCCGGACGGCTACCTGTACGAGCCGCTCTGGATTCACCCCTCGGAAGCCGAAAAGAGGGGCATAAAGAGTGGGGACGTGGTCAAGATATACAACGAGAGGGGCGTCGTCCTCGCCGGAGTCTATGTGACCGAGAGAATCATGCCCGGCGTGGCCTACATCGACCATGGCGCCAGGTACGACCCGATAGTCCCCGGCGAACTCGATAGAGGCGGCGCCATCAACACGATAACGCCGCATAAAGGCACATCGAGGAACTGCCGCGGCGGCATGGTGGTCAGCGGATTTCTGGTGGAGGTAGCGCCGGTCGATATGGACGAGTTAAGGACGAAGTATCCCGAAGCATTCAAGAGGCCGTATCATCTGGCCTCAGGGCTGCGATTTGATAGAGTAATAGCTGGAGGTGAACAGGAAAAATGAAAGCACTGGTCATTGACATCAACAAGTGCAACGGGTGTTACAACTGCCAGATAGCCTGCAAGGACGAGCATGTAGGGAACGACTGG
>DATLAD010000142.1:0-18372 GCA_035527575.1 Dehalococcoidales bacterium | reverse complement strand
TCACCGAGTTCAAAACCGGCCTTCGTCTGCATATCTACCCTGGTAAGAAATACAATCGCCCTTTCCGGTTCCAAAGCCACAACCGTCAGGGGCAATATTCTGGCATGCATCCATATCCTGTCAGCTACTTTCAGCTCCTGTAATTCGGGAATAACTCGTTCGGCAGAGTGACCGTCGATAAAATCGGCTGCCCCGGCCATGGCTTCCAGGAAATCGTAGCTGTACCAGCCGCCGCGCTTTAACCCGATTTGCTGCAACCAGGGCCAGACACGGGAGGCCGGGGACTGAATCGTTATGGCGCGGGTCGAGGCGCTCCTGGGATGAGGCACAAGGTCATCCCCAGGGAGAGTCCGCTGGACTTCGGCATCGCCGGCACCCCACCGGCGGTACCAGCGCCAGAGAAGAGGGCTGATGACCACGGCGACGGCAATAAATACGGCACCGCCCATTCCACTGATGACATCTTTCGGGTTGTACCTGTACTTTGACATTCCAGCTCCCTTTCATCGAGGTCCGGGGAACGGGTCTCTCCAGTTCCTTCACAGGATTATACAGAAGGTTTAATGTAAAGACCAGTTTACAGACCCGGCCTGTTGACACCCTGCCCCACAGACATCTCCTCGCCTTGACAGTCCAGATACGATAATCTATCCTCGTAATAGAGAGCTAATCTTGTCTAACTCAGAAGAAAAAATCATACACCAGGTAGAATTACCCGTTAAGCTGGACCCGGCTTCGGTCACCAAGCGCCTGAGGTTCCGCAACGCCAGCAACCGGCTGGAGGAAATGGCCCGCGAGCTGGCGGATATGGCGCTGGCAGCGGCCCGCCCCAGGGCGATATACCAGGTATCACGGGTACTAAGTATCGATGGCGCTATTGTGGATATCGATGGTATCCGGTTCACCAGCCGCGTCCTCAGCAAGAACCTCGTTAATCAAAATACGGTTTACCCCTTCATCGCTACCGCGGGGCGGGAACTGGACGAGCTACCCGTACCCGCGACGGACGTAATGCGGCGATTCTGCCTCGACGTTATCAAAACGGTAGTGCTGGTCTCAGGGATAGATTACCTGTCCGATTACCTGAAAGAAAAGTACTCCATTGACAGCGCCGCTCTCATGAATCCCGGGGAGATTGATGACTGGCCGCTTGCCCAGCAAAAGCCGCTCTTTGCTCTTTTCGGCGGTGCCGAGAGCCAAATCGGGGTGGCGCTGTCCGAAAGCGGCGTCATGAAGCCAATGAAATCGCGCTCAGGGATACTGTTCCCCAATGATACCGGCTTTTTAAGCTGCCTTCTCTGCACGCAGTTCAAATGCCCCGGAAGAAGGGCCGCCTATAACCCCGAACTGGTAAAAGAATACCTGGGGTAGCTTTATTAACCAGAGGCAGCCAGCTATACCTGTTTTTTATCCGGCTCTTTGTGAAGCTCGTCCAACCAGATATAAGAGCCTATTTCAGAGTATTTCTTGAATCCCATCCTGCGGTAAACGGGTTCTCCCATTTTTGAAGCCTGCAGAATGCCCACCCGGTAGCCTGTTTCGCGGGCTTCCTGTAAAGGTTTGAGCGTGATGGCGAAGCCTATTCCCCGGCGTCTTGCCTCCGGAAGAACGGCGACAAAATAGAGACCGGCCACACCCTCGGCCAGTAAATACATAGAAGTGGCTACCGGTTTCCCTTCCAGCCACCCCAGAAAAAATCGAATGGGCAGCTTTAATTTAATGAAACCCGTAAACCAGTCCAGCAAGGCAGGTTCTGCGTGGGCCGGTATGCCGAAGCCGACCGATGTTATGTGACACCATATCTTCAGAGTCGCGGCGTCCTGCACCTTTTTAATGGTAAAGGTCGAGGGCAAGGAAATTTTTTCATTCATGGCAAGGAGGTCGATGGCCATGCCTGCGCCATCACCCTGGTGCTTGAAGCCGTGGGCCACCAGACGTTCGCCTAAATCGGCGGGTTGCGTGTCCTGAGTTGTCCACCATTGCAGGGGCACGCTTCTAGCCTGGCCCCTGGCGATGAGGGTTTCGATGGTATTATCCACATCCTCCGGCCTGAGCCGGGCGCGAAAAACGGCGTTGCACGAAGGGAAAGGAACATCCGTGACGCACCACGACAGGTCGGCGCCGGTATAGACTTCGGCGCGCGGCCAGTTGTAAGAAAAAGGAGTGGAGGCGTACATATTCGCCTCAATCGCATTCACCAACGCCGGCGCGGATAAATCATTCAGGACTTCTCTCATCTGATATTCCCTCTTCATCCTTTATAGATATGGTTTAAGCTGCTATAGCGCAGGGTCAGTAATGTATGAAAATATATGATAACCGATACAGAAAGTCAATTCGGGAAACCCGGAGGTAAAAAAGATGGGAAAGGTAGTATAATAAATCAGCCGCATTTATAAATACGCGCGGAGAAGTAATATGAAAAGCCCTGGCTACCATCAACGGCGGACAAAAATCGTGTGCACTATCGGCCCGGCCTCCGGCTCGGCGAGCGTGATGCAGCGGCTGATAAAGGCCGGAATGAATGTCGCCCGCCTCAATTTATCTCACGGTACGTTTAAAGACCACTCCCGCTATATTGAAACCGTCCGAAAACTGAGCCGGCGCACCGGGCTGGACGTGGCCATACTCATCGACCTGCCGGGGCCCAAGTACCGCATCGGTAGACTCAAGGGGGGGCAGGTCCTACTGAAGAAAGGCAGCCGGGTCATTCTCACCACCGAAGAGATAGAGGGGGATGAGTCTTTGCTTCCGGTGACTCTACCCAATCTTTCCAGGGATATTAAAGCGGGCGATACCGTTATCCTTGACGACGGAGCTATGCAACTCAAGGTCCAACAAGTAGAAAGTAACAGGATAAAGTGCCGGGTCACGGTTGGCGGCCTGCTCCGGCAGGGGCGGGGGCTGGTCGTACCCGGTATGCGTATTTCCGTGCCCTTTACTTCCGACCAGCTTCGAGAAACTCTTATGTTCGCTATCAAGCAACAGCCCGACTTCCTGGCACTATCTTTTGTTACCAGCAGCGGAGATATTAACGATGTCAGGGCTATACTGAATGAGAACCAGGTAAACATCCCTATCATCGCCAAAATCGAGCGCGGCGAGGCTGTCAATAATTTCAGCAGTATTCTTGCGGCCAGCGACGGCATCATGATTGCACGGGGCGACCTCGGTGTGGAAATCCCACTGGAAAGGGTGCCGTTGATACAAAAGGAAATCATCAAGAAATGCAACCGTGCCGGCAAGCCCGTCATTACCGCCACCGAAATGCTGGAATCGATGATAGACTCCGTACGCCCGACCCGTGCCGAAACTACCGACGTCGCCAATGCCATTTTTGACGGCACCGATGCCATCATGCTGTCCGCCGAGACAGCCATAGGGAAATACCCGGTGCAGTCCGTCAAGGTGATGTCGAGCATTGCGCGGGCCGCGGAAAAGAAGCTCCCCTACGAGGATATCCTGTCCGAAAGACGCAGCTGGTTAAAGAGAGAAACTGACGAGCTTATCAGCTATAACGCCTGTCAAACGGCGTACAGCCTGCGCGGGGCCGCAATCGTGGCCTTTACGCAGTCAGGCAGTACGGCTACGAGAGTATCAAAATACCGGCCCGGTGTGCCTATCCTGGCTTTAACCCCGAGCGATGTTGTCGCCAGGCGGCTGATATTGTACTGGGGCGTACGCACCCACCGGATAGCAGAACCTGCATCCGTAGATGAGATGTTTGCCATGGCAGCCGGGCTTTCCCGCGAACTGGGGATTGCCGGGCCCGGTGATATCATTATCATCACCGCCGGCATACCCATCGGGGAGGCCGGCACTACGAATATGCTCAAGGTGGAAAGAATCGGCGGGGGGTAAAAGCAAAATTAAAAGACCCGCCCGCTGAAACCTGGTTTACACCGCCGACCGCCCATACACGAAACCAACTTGAATATCCACAGCAACAATCCTATTATAATTGGTAGCACAGCACCACTTTAATCCAAAGGAGGTCACCATGAGCCCAACACCCAAGGAGTTTTCCATACTTGAAAAATTCGATTTCGAAAGGAAGCCCGTAGGCGTCAAGTTTCAGTCCACCGAACCGAAGGGTCTCAAAAGGCCGGACAAAGTAATGGACTTTTGTGAAATGCTGGTCGAGGCGCAGCAGGGCAAGGCTTTCTACGTCACCAAAGATGATTTTACCTGCATAGGCCCGCTGCTGCTCGGCATGATAGAGGGAGACCCCATCTTCGAGAGCGGCCGGGTGGGGCCGAAGCTGGGGGTCTTCAAGGACCCGCGCGCCAACCGTAGAATCTATCAGTACCTCCCCAGGCTGCCCAGGAACTCCATCAGCTATGTCGCCTTCGCTCCGCTGGACAAACTGACATTCGAGCCGGACATACTGATTATCATGGCCACCGTGAGCCAGGCAGAAACATTTATCAGGGCCAAAGCCTATACCACCGGCGAAATGTGGTCGGCCAGGGGAACGCCGGTGGTGGGGTGCTCGTGGCTGTACATCTATCCGTATCTAAGCGGCGAAATGAACTTCACAGTTACCGGTTTCGGTTTCGGCATGAGGTCGCGGCGCCTCTTCCCGGAAGGCCGGATACTCCTGACCATCCCCTGGGACCGGCTCCCCGGTATATTAAAGAACCTGGCGGAGATGGAATGGGTCCCGGAATCGTACACACTGGGTGCGGAAGGCCATAAGAAGAAGGTCAAAAGAATAGTCGAGGAATTAGAAAAGGAGAATTAAAGGTCGGACGGGGCTGTGAATAAAACGTAATCACCAGGAGGTTGACATGGCTTCAAAACCGCGAGACTATTCCGCACTGGACAAATTCCAGTTCGAAAGGAAGCCCGTAGGCGTCAAGTTCTTGATTACCAGACCCGAAGGCATCAAGCGGCTGGGTAAAGAACTGAACTTCTGCGAGATGCTTAAAGAAGCCCAGGAGAACGGAGCTTTTTACGTGGGCCCCGATGACTGGGTCTGCGTGGGCGTGGAACAGATGATACTGGGCATGAAAGACCCGGAGCCGCTTCTCGTGAGCGGCATATTCGGCGGGGACGAGGGGCTCTTCAAAGGGGCGAATGCCTGCCGCGCCATGTACGATTACCTCCCCAGGATGCCCAAGGGCTCGGTGCAGTACGTGGCCTTCGCGCCCGTTGATAAGCTCTCCTTTGACCCGGATGTGCTTGTCATGACAGCCAATATCAACCAGGCGCAGACACTGTTGCGCTCTATTAACTACTCCACGGGACAGCCTTTCGTAAGCAAGGCGACACCGGTGGTGGCCTGCGCCTGGATTTATATCTATCCCGTCGTGAGCGGCGAAATGAACTATTTCATCACCGGGCTGGGGCTGGGCATGCAGGCGCTCAACATCTTCCCTCCGGGGCTTTTCCTGATATCCGTCCCCTTTCAGCTTATCCCCACCATGCTGGACAACCTTAAAGAGATGTCATACAGTCCGACGGCGGCACCGGGTCCGGGCGGTCCTGCCCACAGGAAGCGTGTTAACAAATTGATGGAAGACATGAGAAAGAGGATAAAAGAATAAAAACCGGCAAGTAACACTTATATATAAGTATATAAGAGAGGGGTACAATGGCCGAAACAAAATACGGGAAAAATCTGGTTACCATACCTTTCCACAAGACGCCGCGGGGTGCTCTGTTTTCCACCGGGGCCGACGTCCTCGGCGGTTTCAATCTCAACATCATCTACGCCTGCGGCTACGAGACCGGCATCACCGGCATGTCAACCAAGCCGCACGTGCACAAGTACGACGAAGCCGTGTTCTTCATCGGCTCCGACCCCTATAACCTCGACGATTTAGGCGCCGAGGTCGAGATATCCATCGGCGAACCGGGACAAGAAGAGAAACACACTTTCGACAAACCGACGGTGCTGGTAGCCCCCAGGGGTTTGTACCACTGCCCCATAGTCACCAGGAGAATCGAAAAACCCTACGTCTGCATGGCAGTTTCGCTTACCGGTAAAAGGTCAGATTAGACGAATATTTCAAGACTTTAACTCAATAAGTGCTATCTGGAGGTTAAGAGTGGCAGAATTCGGATATGCCGGAGAAATTTTAAAGGTGGATTTAGCCGATGGCAGGATTACCAGGCTGCCTACCGCGGATTACGCAGACAGGTTCCTGGGTGGCAGGGGCATGGCCGCCAGGCTTTATTGGGATATGGCGCCCCCCGGTGCCAGGGCTTTCGACCCGGAAAACTGCCTTATCTATATCACCGGTCCTGTAACCGGGTTCAACAGACTGGCCGGCTGCAGATGGCAGGTCTGCGGGAAAGCGCCGATAACGGAGCCGGAAGTGTTTTCCTACGCTAACCTGGGAGAACGGTGGGGGTCTTACCTCAAGTACGCCGGCTATGACGGACTGGTTGTCACCGGAAAAGCGGATAAGCCCGTCTACATCTATATCCATGACGGCGCTATCGAAATAAAGGACGCCTCGTCTCTGTGGGGCAAGTCCGCCTTTGAAGCGAGCGATAGTCTGAAGGGGGAGCTGGGAAAAGAGGTGAGCGTGTTAACTATCAGCCCCGCCGCCGAGAACCTTGTTTCCTTTGCCACCATGCTAACCGACGATGGTGCCTCCGGCGCCAGCGGCCTCGGCAGCGTCATGGGGTCGAAAAACCTGAAAGCGGTTGTCGTCGCCGGCGATAAGCGGCCGAAAGCCGCCGACCCGGAAAGGCTCGGCAATCTCGCCGACCGGATACTTCAAATTAGAAAAGATACCTGGAAAAACTGGCTCAACGAGATACCGGGTCGGGCCAGGCTGCGTGCCTGCTACAACTGCGGCATCGGCTGCTTCCGAAAATCTTACGAGGAGGGGGGCCGGCGCTACAAGTTTTTCTGCCAGGCGATGCACGTCTACTGGGGTGCGGCTGAGAAATACCAGCCTGACTTTACCGAGGTGGCCCTGCTGGCGATACGGTTGTGCGACCGGTACGGGCTGGATACCACGGTGATGCAGCCGATGATTGACTGGCTTACTATCTGCCACCAGGAAGGCATCCTGAGGGAAGAGGACACCGGGCTGCCGCTCTCGAAGATAGGCAGCGCCGAATTTATCGAAGAACTTACCAGGAAAATCGCTTACCGCGAGGGCTTCGGCGATTTGCTGGCGCGGGGCACGATAAAAGCCGCCGAGAAGGTGGGGAAAAGAGCCCAGGAACTGTTACATGACCACGTCATTACCAGGGCCGGTGAGACCAGGGACTACGACCCCAGGCTAATATTGACCAATGCCCTTCTCTACGCCACGGAGCAGAGAAGGCCTATTAACCAGCTTCATGAAGTAGCCCATTCCCTGTGGCTGTGGTGCAACTGGACGAGGGGGGAAGAAGGCGCGTTTCTGTCTTATAACGACTTTCTGAATATCGGCAAGAACTTCTGGGGCGGCGCCGCCGCCGCCGACTATTCCACCTACGAAGGTAAAGCGCTGGCCGCCAGGAAAATCCAGGACCGCACCTATGCCAAGGAGAGCCTTATACTCTGCGACTTCCTCTGGCCGATAATATGGGTCAGGTTTGCCGACGACCATACCGGCGACCCCGCCATGGAAAGCCGGGTGCTGTCCGCGATTACGGGCAAAGAAATAGACGAGGCCGGGCTGAATAGAATCGGGGAGAGAATCTTCAACCTGCAAAGGGCGATACTGCTCCGGCAGGGGTGGGGCGGTAGACAGGGAGACAGGCTCCTGGACTACCTTCATGACGAGCCTTTATCATTTGTCTTTTTCACTCCCGACTGCATTGTCCCGGGCAAGAACGGCGAAATCGTTTCCAGGAAGGGCGCGAAAATAGACAGGGCTGACTTCGAAAACCTGAAGAGCGAGTATTACGGACTGCGCGGCTGGGACGTGGAGAGCGGACTGCCCACGGAGAAGAAGCTGGGGGAACTGGGACTCGCCGATGTCGCCGCCGACTTGAAGACGAGGGGCCTGCTGCGCTAGTTTATAGGCACCCTATTGCACATGCACGTATTAAGTTGTTACAATTATCTCTGGAAGCGTGCCCCTGTAGCTCAGTAGGATAGAGCAGCGGTTTCCTAATCTGTTGCCCACTCTAACAAACAATGCTTTCACGTACCAATTAGGACGTTTGTGTAAATTGAGAAAATGCTGGTTTGTGTCTAGAATACCAACTTGTGTTAACCCGTTTTATTCAGTCTATTAGCAAATTATTAGCAAAATTTTAGCTAGAAATTAAGCCTGGACACTGAGCCAAAAAAGAATTTATGACCCTGGCCAAAGTGGAAATTATGAAGAAAACGTGGCCGAGGACAAAGCAGATACACATTCCTCGAAATATTTCAATTTCTCCTAGTTAGTTAGAAAAAAGGAGACTCAGGTTATCCGTCAGGGAGTTGGAAGACTATCCGAACCCCCTTTTTATTTTCCAAAAGTCACGAACCAAGCTTTTGTTCAGTACGAGGCTTTTTGTTTTTATTAGGCGTGGGTCACCTCTTGGCAGGTTATGCACAGTCCGCTATCAAGTGCAATTAGGTAAGGAAATACTAAAATGTTACTCCAGCTAACAATCTGCATATTTATTATCTGGCTTATCAATTTGAGTTCATCTAACAGAATGTAATATTGTCACATTCAAGCAATCATGATTTCGGTGGGACAAGTGAGATAAGTATTAAATTAATTCTGATAAAGGGATAGGCGGGATGCCACTTGACCAATTGCGTATCAGGCTACAATGGTAGGGGCACCGGCACCAGACTTTACCTGATTCTCCCCCGGCAGAGCCCGCCTAGCATTCAATTAATGTTGTTTATTATCGATATATTCTACTGTTTTAACAAGCACCCTCACACTCTGATACAGGCAACTTGATGTTCATCGCCGATGTCACGCAGGGCCGGCACATCCTGGCTGCACTCAGGAATAGCTATAGGACAGCGTGTGTGGAAGTTACAGCCGGATGGCGGGTTTAGTGAGCTGGGGACATCTCCTGTCAGTATGATTCTCTCGCGCTTCTCTTCTATAAAAGGGTCAGGTATAGGCACTGCGGATAGTAGCGCCTTGGTATAGGGATGCAGCGGATTTTCGTATAGTGCTTTCCAATCGGTTATCTCTGCTATACGGCCCAGGTACATAACTGCAACGCGATTGCTTATATGCCGTACTACGGAGAGGTCATGTGCAATGAAAAGGTATGTCAATCCAAGTTTCTCCTGTAGTTCCTGCAGCAGGTTAATTATCTGCGCCTGGATGGATACATCGAGTGCGGAGATTGGTTCGTCACAGACGATAAAGGACGGATCAGAGGCAAGAGCACGGGCTATTCCGATACGCTGTTTCTGTCCGCCACTGAACTCATGTGGTACACGGTCTAACATGCTAGGATCGAGTCCAACTGTTCGAAATAGCTCCTCCACCTTGTCCTGATATTCGCCATTACCTTGTACAATATGGTGTACTTTAAGTGGTTCACCGACAATACTACCTGCGGCTTGGCGCGGGTCGAGAGAGGAGTAAGGGTCCTGAAAAATGATCGACATCCTGCGGCGGATAGGTCTGATTTTCCTCTCTTTCAGAAGCGCAATGTCTTTACCCTCAAATACTATCTTCCCGTCTGTGGGTTGATACAATCTGAGAACACATCGGCCGGTGGTTGTCTTACCACATCCGGTTTCGCCAACGAGGCCCAGTGTTTCCCCTTTCTTCACTTTGAAACTGATGTTATCCACAGCTTTTATATCGGCGACCTTCTTGCGGAGGATTCCCCTGAGCACCGGAAAGTACATTTTCAGGTTTTCAACGTTTAGAATAATATTGTCTTTAGATGTATGCATTTTTTTCTTTCTCGATATCTGCGTAACAGCTAATATGGTGTTGCTCTTCGATAAGCCTCATCTCCGGCCAAATATCTTGCTTACACCGTTCGATAGCATAGGGGCATCTTGGTAAAAAAGCACAGGTGGGGGGCATGTTAATTAGATTTGGTGGCAGACCTTTAATGGTAGCCAGTTTCCTTTTTCTAGGTTCGTCGAGTCTGGGTACGGAGGTCATCAATCCCAGAGTATAGGGATGGCGCGGATTGCTGAATATGGCCTTGGAAGTGCCGGATTCGACGATTCTGCCGGCGTACATGACATAGATTCTATGGGCATAGCGGGCAACGATGCCAAGGTTGTGGGTAACCAGGACTAATGATGTGTTAAAGTGTTCGACCATGTCAGCCATAAGTTCCAGTATCTGTGCCTGGATGGTTACATCAACTGCAGTGGTTGGTTCGTCGGCGATGAGTACCCTGGGATTACAGGAAAGCGCAATGGCAATCATTGCTCTCTGGCGCATACCGCCGCTGAACTGGTGTGGATAGTCGTCAATACGTTCCGAAGCCTCCGGAATACCTACCAGTTTGAGCAATTCGATTGACCGTTCTCTGGCGACTTGACTGGTCATGTTCAGGTGTAGCTCCAGCATTTCTGTTAATTGCCGATTGATTGTTAATACCGGGTTTAGTGAGGTCATCGGTTCCTGGAATATCATGGCTATTTTGCCGCCGCGGATTGAGCGCATTTCAGCGCTGTTGACATCCAATTTGAGTAAGTCCTGTTTTTCAAAGATTATCTCGCCGTCAACTATCCTGCCCGGCGGGTTAGTTATTAACTGCAATACTGAAAGCTGGCTAACTGATTTACCGCAGCCGCTCTCTCCGACCAATCCTATTATTTCCTTCTCATTGACATAATACGAGATGCCATCTACGGCTTTCACCAGTCCACCGTCGGTTATAAACTGCGTCTTGAGGTTTTTAACCTCTAATATTGTCGACATATATTCTTTCTTGCTGTTTTATTATCCTGAATTGCTATAGTTTACCTCTCAATCTCGGGTCGAAAGCGTCTCTGAAACCATCTCCAATCATGTTGAAGGCAAATACCACCAGCATAATAGCGAACCCGGGCGCAACGGAAAGTATCGGGCTCTTCAGGAGATACTGATAGCCGTCACTAACCATACCACCCCAGGCGGCAGCTGGCGGTGCTATGCCGACACCAAGGAAGCTAAGACCAGCTTCCATCAGGATGACATGCCCCACCTGCATAGTTATTAGTACTATGAGTGGCGGAAAGGCATTCGGTACGATGTGTCGCAACATGATGCGCAAGTTACTGGCTCCGAAAGAACGCGTCGCAGTAATATAATCATTTTCCTTGATGGTGAGAACTTGGCCGCACATTAACCTGGCGTATGGAGGCAACATGCCGATACTCAAAGCTACTATTACGTTCCTCATCCCACCCCCGAGCAGAGCCGCAACGGTAAGGGCGAGCAATATCATAGGGAAAGCCATAAGGGCGTCGATGAGCCTCATGATAATCGCGTAAGTTATACCGCCAAAGTATCCGGCAATCAACCCCAATACATTGCCAACGGTGGCGCCGAAACAAAGCGCCATGATGACGATTATTAGCGAAGTCCGTGCGCCGAAGATGATGCGGCTCATCGTATCTCTGCCAAGGGCATCAGTGCCCAGGAGATGTTCCCAGGAAGGTTGAAGTAAAGTACTACCCATGTCTAGCTCGTTAGGGTCGTAGGGAGCCAACTGGGGGGCAAAAATGGTAATTATTATGAACGCCACGATGATAACAAGTCCGAAGGTGACTAACCCACGGCTGAAGAATACCCTGTTGAAGCGCTTAAACCCGCTGACACGGAGTGGAACTTCCTGAAAATCTTTGCCTATAGAATTCTTTTCAGACATAGTTGGATCCTTCTTATCTATACCGCACCCTGGGGTCGAACCAACCATAGGAGATATCAACAACAAGGTTTGAAATCGTAACTACTGCGGCGATTATCAGAATAACACCCTGTACGATTGCGTAATCCAGGCTGAAGACACCATCCACCGCCAACCGGCCCATGCCGGGAATATTGAATACGGTCTCAATGAGCACCGAGCCGCCAAAGAGCATGCTGACATGCATGCCCTTCAGAGTAATAACCGGGATGAGGCCATTCTTCAGGGCATGTCTCATTATTACGACACGCTCGGGCAAACCCTTGGAATAAGCAAACCTGATATAATCCTGCTGGATGACCTCCAACATGCTTGACCGCGTTTGCCGCGCTGAAGCAGCAACAGCGAAAATGGATAGGCAAAAAACCGGCAGGATTATCTTTCTTGTGCTTAACCAGAAATCATCAAGCGGGGAGGTATAGCCCTGGATTGGTAACCAGCCGAGGTAAAGGCCGAAGAGATAGATCGTTAGAATACCCATCCAGAAAATAGGAATAGTTATCCCTAAGTTTGCGAACATGGTCACCACTGTATCGAGCCACCCCCCTCGCCTTATCGCGGCGATCACACCTGCTGGTACACCAACAATGATGCTTAAGAGAAAGGCTAGTGAACCTATATAAAGGGTTTTCGGCAAAGCCCTGATTATTTCGCTCGACACAGTTACATGGGTGAACATGGATGTCCCGAGGTCGCCATGCAAGACACCACCTACCCAGTCGATATACTGCACTGCCATCGGCCTATCCATCCCCCACTCGTGCCTGAGTTTATCAAGTTCTTCTGTCGAGAAGTCCGCCATGTCATCCTGACTAAGGTACATTATAAGAGGGTCCCCTGGCAGCGTGCGCATTATAAGGAACACAAGAATGGTGACCAGTATAAGGACAAGGAAAGATTGGATTAGTCTACGAATGATGTATGTTTGCAAAACTACCGTCCCTTCACTCGTGACAAATGCCCTAAAAAACTATCAAACAACTAATTTAGTGAATATCAACCTTATTAAAAATTCAGGTTGAAAAATGAATTATAAATATAGTAAATATTCTGAAATAATTCGTATACGATTTCTTCCACGATGTCATATTATAAGATAGCTAAAATCATTTGTCAATACCACTCTGAACAGCTATAGCAGCCGGCTTAAAGCCCCGGCAGTTTGGATAACTATAATTATGAGCCGATACGGAGATCCTCAGTAACAGTTTATTTTGACGCAATATGGCGCTCCCGAAAACATTTTAGTAAAATATTAATATTCAACAGAGAGTTTAGCCCTGATTTCCCATATCGGTTTTATTTGCATTTAGTAGAAAATACCTTGAGAATCTACATTCTTCAAGAGACCCGCGGTGGCAGGAATGTTCAGTAATGTGCTTGAGCCAAGTACGGATTACTAATATCACCTATTTCCCCATTTGTGTCTAATATTCCTGATTACCCAAGTTGGAATACTCATGTTCCAGGGATTCGTTATTCACGATCCACTATTATGTTTGCCGAGGTCATATTACGCATCAACTGAGAAGGTGGAACTAGTTTTTCCCGGTTAAAAGAAATCTCATCTACTGCGCGGTCACTTAATAACTCTAAGCATGAAGTTAGGTTCTGTCGGTACTCTTCAGATAAGACGGACATTATATTGTTAATGGACTCTCTATTCAATGTCTTATGATAAATCTCCAGTCCCTTCTCTGTTAATTTAACGTTTACATGTCCTTTCCTAACCAAATCCTTAGTCTTTACCACCAAACCATTCGCTGTCATTCTATTTAGGATCTCAGTAACTGAATTTTGCTGTCGGTACGTGTGTTTTGATATCTCTGTAGGCGTAGCTATGTTACCAAGAGCATAGATAATGAACAAAATGTAATCCTGTTCACGTGTAATACCGTATTTAGCTAATTCTATTGACCTAGCCCTCGATATCATTTGATACGTTCGACTCAGCAATACCCAAAGGTCAATATTTTGTATCCTACGATCGTCTTGCATGTTTCTCCTCCATCGTAATATTTTTACTAGATATACTATCACCATGTTTTATCAATATTACTCTTAAAGGTATACATATATTTCGATTACGATACAATCTTTGCATAATTCGTGTATTCATATAAGCTTGCAGGATCTAAACTCTCTGTTGAATATTAATATTTTACTAAAATGTTTTCGGGAGCGCCATATCTTGTCTTACTCACCAACTTCATCGTCGGCTGTAGGAAGTCCATATACAACCTAAAATCGTAACTTAACCTTTCCAGACTTTAATACGCCGCCTTTGAAGCATATCTATTATAACCCATCGGGATGTAAATACCCATCTTTCGATAAATTCTATCATGAGTCAACGAGTGGTATTGACAAATGATTTTAGCTATCTTATAATATGACATCGTGGAAGAAATCGTATACGAAATAGTTCATTATATTGTACAATATTTATAATTCATTTTTCAAGCTGAATTTTTAATAAGGTTGATATTCAATTGGTGACATTGGTCTGCAGGGCAATCCAATGCCGGGACAATAGCTGTTGAGAGTGCTGTATTCAGTATTGATACCAATTTCAATACTTTTTAAACAGGCCGTTACTCGGTTAATTACGAAACAGACTACAAAAAAATATAATAGATTGGAGGATAGAAATTGGAAGAGCCAAAATCAGAAAAGCGTTATGAAGACAGCTTTGAGTTTCCTCTATGGAGACTCGTCAAGCAGCGAGCCGAAAAGGATGATATTAGTTACGTGGAGGCATCGAAAAAAGTAGTTCCTGAGTATGTAAAGACTATTAAATATCGTGATATCGACTTTGAGAACGCATCGATAGAGAAACGAGTTAAAGAGAAAGCTAAGTTAACTGAATGAATGTATAAAGATAATTAACTAGGAAGAGAGGATGAGAAAATGGCTCTAGAACAGCTTGTAGATAAGATTATTAAGACTGATGTGCTGGTAATCGGGGGGGGTATTGCTGGCTGTCCTGCTGCGATAAAAGCTGCCGAGCATGGATTGGATGTCACTATAGTTGAGAAGTCAAAGATTGAAAGAAGTGGCAGTGCAGGACAAGGCATTGACCACTATGGAATCTTTCCACGTGATGGAATAACAAAGATGGAGCTTTTACGACGCTGGGAAGCTTACCAAAGCCGTTTCAATGGGGACGGTCGATTTGGAGACCCCAACATTATATATAAGTATTACGATAGCGCTTTTTGGGCATTAGAAGAGCTGGAGAAAATGGGTATCCCGATGAAGTGGGATGACGGCGAATTCTATTGGATGCCTCACGGTAGATACGGCGGAGTAAATAGAATTATGCTCAGGGTTCATTGGCAAAATATTAAGCCATATATGGCGGGGGTTTTAAAGGAGAGTGGTGTTAACGTCCTCAATAGGATAATGATAGTTGACCTGCTTACCAATAATGATAAGATTGTGGGTGCGACCGCAATAAATACTCGTACCGGCGAGTTTATCATCATTAAAGCTAAAGCTGTGATAATTGCTACAGGCTTGTTTGCACGATGCTATGACCCTGAAACACCCTTATTCTGGAAATACAAATTTAGGTATCATTGGTGTCCAGCGACGGTTTCCGGAGACGGATGGGCTACAGCCTATAGGTCTGGAGCGGAACTGGCGAATATGGACATAACCGGGTGGCATTTTAGAGCGCGTGATGATTTAACCCTCTCATTTGGAAACCTGAATCTCAATGATGGTATTGCAGGGAAATTCCTCACCTGGAAAGGGGAAGAGTTTATATTTGCAAATGCCCATAAATATCATGAACTCGAACAAAATGGCAAGACTCCTATATACCAGACTCTTGAACATCTACCCGACGACTATCACAAGAGGATGGAAGTAGCTTATGTGGATGAAAGACTCATTTCTTTTAAGATAGCTGAGGACAGGGGCTTTAATCCAAGAACACATTGGTATGAGTTAATGCCTAATAAACCTCTTAACTTTATAACGGCCTCTGGCATAAGTATTGACGAGAATTTTAAGGCTTCGGCGAAGGGACTATATGCGATAGGGGACTGCGCTGCCGGATTTCATAGTTGCGGTCATGCTGTTGTTAGTGGCTTACTCGTTGGAGATAGTATAAATACCTATGTTGCTGAAGCTGGTGACCTTGCAGTAGATGAAGCTCAGGTAAAAAGCCAAAAACAGGTTGCACTGGCGCCATTGGCTGTGAAAAAGGGCACTGAACCCATGGAACTGGAGTGTGCCATTCGCTATATATGCGAGCGATATGTTGGGCAGTTCAAATCTGAAGGCAAAATGCGAGAAGGGCTAAAACGACTTGCTTCGCTGAGAAGAGTTTTCCTGCCTAGTTTGATGGCTAATAATCCTCACTACTTGATGAGGTGCCTGGAAGTTCGGAACATAATGGACTTGACTGAGGTCCACATCAAAGCTTGTCTAGAGAGAATGGAGACACGAGGTAATTTTATAAGGCTAGATTATCCGGAAAAAGACCCATCAAGAGATAATATGCTTACTTTTCAACACATTGAAAACGGCAAGATGAAGCTTGAGATAAGGCAAGTGCCAGAGCTGAAGCCGGAGTATGCAAGGGAAAGGAAGTAAAATGGCAGCTAAGATAGATTTTAAACGTTGTGTCGGCTGTGGAAGATGCTATGACTTATGCCCCATAGACGTTTTTACTTGGGATGAAGAGGTTAATATGCCCAGAGTGACTTATGAGGAAGAATGTTGGCACTGCGGTATATGTTGGATGGAGTGTCCGAAACGCGCTATAGATATCACATTCCCTGCATCTTTTTGGTAATCCTTTTCACATTCACAAAGGAGGTGAGCATATAAATATTAAAAACCTGTTATAGAAAATCACGAAAATAATCAGAATATGAGGTTTAACAAATGAAAAAGTTATGTTTAGTTGCACTTGCGATCTTATTGGTGGCTGGTTTTCTAATTAGTGGTTGTGCCGATCCATCACCGGCGGCGCCATCATCAACAGCGCCATCACCAACGGCGCCATCACCAACGGCGCCATCACCGACGACGCCATCACCAACAGCGCCATCACCAACAGCGCCATCACCAACGGCGCCGGAAAAGCCGCAGTATGGTGGCATATTTAGGTGGGGTGCAAACGCCGGCCCCGCGGCTCTAGGAGTCACGAGTTTGTATTCGGGCACGGATTTTAATCTGGCCTGTATGGAGACTCTGCTCTACGAAGATTCAGAGGGTCGGAACCTGCCAGGATCCCTATGCACGGAGCTTATAATCGCTCCAGACCTGATGTCTGTCACAATGCACCTGAGGAAGGGCGTTAAGTTCCACGATGGGACAGACTTCAACGCCGAGGCGGCCAAATGGAACCTGGATATGTTTAAGTCGGGCAAACGGAGCGACCTAGACCCCGTGGACTCAATAGATATTCTCGACGAGTACACTATTCGACTCAATCTCAATGTATTCTATAACAATACCTTAGGTTACTTGGCGACTCCCACAGGCCAAATAGTATCGCCAACTGCAACCGAAAAGAACGGTGTAGAGTGGGCGATATGGAACCCGGTGGGTACCGGCCCGTTTAAGTTTGTCAGCTATGAGAAGGATATCGCGGTGATTTATGAGAGGTTTGATGACTATTGGGGCGAGGGCCTGCCTTATCTTGACGGGTTTGAAATTATTACCATCAAGGACCCATTGGTTGCCGTAGCAGCTTTACAGGCGGGAGAGATTGATTTCATTTTCAGACTAGATACGAAATTCGCCGCTGACCTAAAGACTATAGGGTATACAGTTGACAATTGCATTGGTGAGGGAAAGGCAAGCATATTGGTCCCCGATGGTGCTAATCCTGATTCCCCCTTTGCCGATAAGAGGGTGCGGGAGGCAGTAGAATATGCTATTGACCGGAAGGCGATAGCGGATACCCTGGGGCGTGGCTTTTGGGACGCCACCAACCAGCTTGCTCCACCCGACAGCTATGCTTACGTCCCCGGTTTTGGGCGGACGTATAACCCCGATAAGGCAAGAGAGCTACTGGCAGAGGCCGGCTTTCCTGATGGATTCAAGACTTCAATTATCGTACTAACTACAGAAGCTAATTGCAAGGATGAGTGTACCGCCATACAGGGCTACCTTGCCAGAGTAGGGATAGATGCTGAATTAATTCTGGCGGATGCAGCCAAGTGGGGCGATTACAGATATGGCGGCTGGCAAAATGGCCTCTGTTATGTAATGGTAGGGGGGAAACCCAATATGCCCGGGTGTTGGAAGGGATTTTTTATGGGGGGCAGAAGAATAGCCAGTATGTATGATCCGGCTGGCTCGGAAGACTTGCTTGTTAAGGGACTGATAGCGAGCGATTTTGAGACCCGAGAAGCGCTGGCCCAAGAATACGTAAGAATGGTATCTGGTGAGGCTATGGTGGTCCCCCTCTGGATAAAACCCACCCTTTACGCCATGAATCCAGATGTTCGCGACCTGGAGGTGGAACAATACGATCGAAGCCGACCCTTTGCAGCGGATGCCTGGTTTAGCAAATGATGTAACGCGGATTCAGGTAGTGTAAAATTAGGGTGACTTATCTCTTTAAGGGTA
>DATLAD010000141.1:0-3719 GCA_035527575.1 Dehalococcoidales bacterium | reverse complement strand
GCAACAAGGTTATCGCCATTGAAGGCATGAGCCATAATGACATTATCCGGCGACTGATAGCTTAGATTCCATTCGATTCCGCGAAAAAAGAGAGGGGGCTAAGCCCCCTCTCCGATTTTCACAGGTTTCCGCTTTTTATCTTTTCGCCTTCTTCCTCTTGCGCCACCAGGCGAAGTAGAGGATAACGCCGATAACTATCCAGACCGGGCTGAAAATACCCAGCCAGATAATGATATTGGCCAGGACACGGCCAAAGCCGACCAGTCCGTTCCAGGCTCCGCTGCCAACGTTGCCGGCGCTCCAGCCGGGCAGGACCGTAATATAATCGGTCCTTTCGTAGGGAGCCTTATTGCCGCGGTCGTCGGTCACCTTTAGCTTGACAGTATAGGTGCCGTCGGACTTATAGGCGTGAGTCGGCGCTTCTTCCGTGCTGGTAGTACCGTCGCCGAAGTCCCACTCGTAGCTATAAGGGGCGAAGCCGCCGGAGACGTCGGGATAAAACTGGATTTTCACCCCTTCTTTCACGTTTCTCGTGCTGGCATTAAACTCCGCGGTGAGCTTGGACTGCTCCAGGCTTACCTCGATATAAGACATTGACGAGCTCTGCTCCAGGTACTGCATGCGGCCCTCGGTCTGCTCGATTTGACCCCTTGTGTTCACGAGCTCGCGCTGGACTTCAAGTATGTCCTTGACCTCTCCGGCCTTCTCCATCAGCTTGAGTAACTGCGCCTCGGCGGCTTCGAGGTTGCGCAGCTTGGCGCTCAGGTCAACGTATTCTTCGGTAACATCCTGGCCTGAGGTGCTCTCCGACCTTACTTCCACCGCGAGCGCCCGCAGCGCCCCGAGTGTGCCGTTAAAGTGCTTCGCATCTACGCGGATGGAGATGTTTCCCATCATCCTGTCACGGTCCTGCCAGCTGTTGGAGGATACGACAAATCCGCCATAAGTAGCGGCGAGATTGGTAATCTGCTCCATGGCCGAGGCGACATCCACCACTACCAGCGTCATGTATCCGGAACGTATAATCATGCGCTCGCCGGACCACGACTGGTCATAAGCAGCGCTACCCGACGCCGGCTTTGGTGCGGGGGCTGGAGTGGCGGCGGGGGGTATCTGAATCACCGGTGCCGGTACGGACGAATCCCTCCCTCCAAATATCGACTCTGCTTGCGGTGGGGCCGGTGCTGGTGCCGGTGCTGGTGCCGGTGCAGGCGTTGGATACGGGCCCGCTTTTTCCGCCGAAGCGCAGGCAACCGTTCCCAGTATCAGGAAAGCCATTAGCAGTCCGAATATCAATCTTTTCATATAAACCTCCCACTTGATATAAGCGTTCACTACATTATAACGCCGAAAGTGTGAAAAGGTTAGCTATCTGCGGCTTTTTTACTAAATTTCTTCTAAAATGTTACGAATTGTTGCTTTCGTAACACCGTATCCTTCTCATCCTCAATATGAGAAAGACCTCTTTGCCCACGGCCAGACTCATCTCCTCGAATATGTAGGACGGCACCTCGGCCATGAGATTGGTATTGTCCACATCAATCCAGATTTTCACGGTATTGCCGGCAGACTTAATGGCGGTGATGCAGCCTTCAAATCCGTTGACGCTCAGTCCGGGGGGTCTCGTCTCGGATACATAGATATGACGCGGCAAAATGGCAACCTTACGGACGTGACTGCCCTCGTGGGGAACGGTGAGTTTCAGTCCCCCGCAGCCGACCTCCATAATCCCCTTACCCAGGTCCCGGCAGTAATCGCAGTCCAGGATATTCGGCGCCCCGATGAAATCGGCCACCCTTTCACCCTCAGGATAGAAGAGCATTTCTTCCGGCTCCGCCACCTGCTCCACCTGCCCGCCCTGGACAACGGCCACCCTGTCCGCCATCTCCAGCGCCTCCATGAGGTCATGGGTGATATGGACGGTGGTCAGCCCCAGTTCACGGTGGACACGCCTGAGTTCCAGTCTTAAGTATTTAGCGGTCCGCAGGTCGAGGGCGCCCAGCGGCTCATCGAGAAGAAGAATACCGGGAGACGGCGCCAGGGCCCTGGCCAGAGCGACCCGCTGTTTCTCGCCGCCGCTCAGGGAACGCGTATCGCGATGCAACAGTTGAGATATTCCCATCAGGTCGGCCAGCTTATTCACCCGCTCCTTAATCTCGTTACCGGAGCATTTCGCCTGCTTCAGGCCGAAGGCAATGTTATCGACCACGTTCAGAAAAGGGAACAACACGTAGTCCTGCGGCACGTAGCCCACATTCCTCTCTTCCGAGGCCAGGTGGGTTACCTCGCGCTGGCCCAGCCATATCTCTCCCCGCTTTATACGGTGAAGGCCGGCGAGGCACTCCATGAGAACGGTCTTCCCGGCGCCGGTCGGCCCGAGTATAACGAAATATTCGCCGTCGCCTATGGACAGATTGATATCTTTCAGTTGGAACTCGCCCAGATACATGGAAAGGTTCTTAATTTCAATCATATCTGGTACCTTCTGCCGATGATTTTCCTGATAGCCAGCAGGGCCACTACCGCGATAATTACCAGCACGAAAATTACGGCAATCGCCTTCTCCACGTTGGCCGAGGCCAGGCTGAGGAAGATGGCCGTGGGCAGCGTCTCCGTCCTGAAGGCGGTAGCCCCGGCCAGCGTCACCGTCGCCCCGAACTCTCCTACGGCGCGGGCCCAGGTAAGAATTGCGGAGGCAATCAGTCCGTCCCGGGCTAAAGGCAGGGTTACCCGGAAAAAAGCCTCCGGTTTACTGCAGCCCAGCGTACGGGCAACCTGCTCGTAACGGGGGTCGATGCTATCGAAGGTGGACTTTAGCAGCCTTATGGCCAGGGCACTTATAACCGTGACCTGGGCCAGCACGATTCCCGGCACGGCGAAAACGAACTTCAGTACATTATCGTCGATGGCCGACCCCAGGGGCGTATTGAAAAAAACCAGCAGGGCGGCGCCCAGCGCCACCGGCGATATGACAATAGGCAAATCGAGCAGACTATCGACGATATCCTTCCCCGGAAACCTGGCGCGTGAAATAGCGTAGGCCACCGGCACGGCAATTAAAATGGAGATTACGGCCGCCACGGTGGCCGTGGTGACGCTCAGCCTGATGGCGAACAGTATTTCCTCGGAGAGCAGCGCCGCGACGAAAGTGTCCCACTCGGTATAAGCCAGCATGGAAACGATGATGCCGATAAAGAATACCGCCAGCAGCACCAGGGCGCTGATGGTGGCAACCCTGAAGACTTTTTCTCCGCCGGCACCTTTTAAAATTCTAAACATTGGCTTATTTCTTCCGGCAATTTTATATTTATAACCATCATCTCCCTGTTGTCAAAGCGAGCCCTCACGCTACGCTCGGGATAAACTCCGCGAAGTGATCCCATCAAGCCGTTAATAGAGATTGCTTCGGGCTTTGCCCTCGCAATGACAATCTGATAATAAACGCTCTCCGGCTATTTAGTCGGTGGTTCGTAAGTAGCGGGAAGCTGGTACTCGCCGCCGATTTCGGCATCCGGAGCAAACTTCCGTGCTTCGCTTTCGGCGGTGATATAGCCCCACTTCTGGAAAATCTCCTGTCCCTGAGAAGACACCAGGAAATCAAGGAATTTCCGGGCGCTTTCCTTATCTTTAGTAAATTCGGTAACGGCTCCGGGAACGTAGGCGAGCCTGGGCAGCTGCTCCGGAGCCAGATAAACGACATCGATATTCTCCGGGTCCCA
>DATLAD010000140.1:0-12634 GCA_035527575.1 Dehalococcoidales bacterium | reverse complement strand
ATGGCCTCCGGGGCGCGCATTTTCGAGTTGCTCGACGTTGTCCCCGAGATTCGGGACCGGCCCGACGCCATCGAGTTGCCGACGGCACGGGGCGAGATTAACTATAAGAACGTGAACTTCGGCTATGAGCCCGGCAAGGATGTCCTCCACGATATTAACCTGCACATCAAACCGGGAGAGACGGTGGCTATTGTGGGGCAGACGGGTTCGGGTAAGAGCAGCCTGGTCAGCCTTACCGCCCGCTTCTACGAAGTGGAAAAGGGCGAGGTTACCGTGGACGGCCATGACGTGCGCTCCGTTACCCAGCAGTCGTTAAGGCAGCAGATTGGCATCGTGCCCCAGGACCCGATTCTATTTTCCGGAACCATCGAGGAAAATATAAAGTACGGGAAATCAGGGGCCAGCCGCGACGAGGTTATGGAGGTAGCCAGAACTGTCGGCGCTCACAATTTCATCAGCCGACTGGAAAGGGGCTACGATGCGCAGGTGGGGCAGAGGGGTGTCAGCCTCAGCGCCGGGCAGCGCCAGCTCATCTGCATGGCCCGTGCCATACTGGCCGACCCGCGTATCCTGATACTCGATGAAGCCACCTCCAACGTGGACACGAATACCGAGCGTATCATGCAGAGGGCGTTACGCAAGCTGACACGGGGACGCACCTGCCTGACCATCGCCCACCGGCTTTCCACGGTGACCGGCGCCGACCGCATCATTGTGCTTGAGCACGGGCGCATTATCGAAGAAGGTTCTCATAAAGAGCTCATGGCGAAAAAGGGCCTCTACCATAAAATGTTCCAGACCCTGAGCTCGCCGGAGTTAGGGGCTTAACCCCCCGCCGCACCCAGGATTACCTTTTCCCACCCGCACCGCCCCCCTTCCATTGACAGCCGTTCTAAAATAAGTTACATTTGTGCTACAATAAAGCATGAATACTCTGGATTTTCGGCTGGACCAGCACTCTGCCGCCCCTTTATATCAGCAGATAGCCGAGCAGGTCAGGCAGTTCATCGCCACGGAGCAGCTTAAACCGGGGGAACACCTCCCCACGGTAAGGGAGCTGGCGCATTATCTCAATGTAAACCAGAATACCGTGTTCCGGGCTTACCTTGAGCTTGAACAGGAAAGAGTGATATCGGCCCGGCGGCGCGGCGGCACCATCGTCGTCGCCAGCACGGACGACCCATCGATTACCGTGGCCCGCCAGAAGCGCCTTTCGGAGATTGTCAGCGATGATATCGTGAAGGTTCTCAGCCTGGGATACAGTCCGGAAGACCTCGAGGCGGCTTTCTTTCTGTACCTGGCCCGCTGGCGCGAGGAAAGACAGGGTGTCGCGGAAAAGCCGGAGAGCCAATCGAAGACCATCGCCAGGCCGGATACCATCCATATCGTCGGCAGCCATGACCTGGCCCTGACCATACTGACCGACCTGGTAAAGAAACGCAGCGATAAGATAGAGTTCGAGATTGTCCATGCCGGAAGCCTCGGGGGGCTCATCGCTCTCCAGGAAGAGAGGGCCCACCTTGCCGGTATTCACCTGCTGGATGAAGAAACGGGCGAGTATAATTATCCCTACATCAAGCGGATACTGCCGGGTCGTGAGGTTGCCGTGGTACACCTGGTGTACCGTATTCAGGGACTGATGATAGCCCGCGGCAATCCGAAGAAAATCGGCGGCATAGCCGATTTGAAGCGCCCGGGAATAACCTTCGTCAACCGGCAGGAGGGTTCCGGCACCAGGGTGCTTCTGGATATAAAGCTGCGCCAGCTCGGTATCAGCCCGCGTGAAATCAAGGGGTACGAGCGGGAGATGGACACACATCTCGCCGTCGGCTTGATTGTCGCACACGGCGAGGCGGATGCGGCGCTGGGCATCGAGGCCGCCGCCCGCAGCTGTGACCTCGATTTCCTGCCGTTGTTCCGGGAGAGGTACGACCTGGTAATACCGATTGCCGGTTACCGGAGCAAGCTGCTGGCCCCCCTGCTGGAGACGGTTGTCGGCGAGGAGTTCAAAGAGGTGGTTAACAAAGTCGGAGGCTATGATACCTCGCAGACGGGCATGACCGCCTTTTTATAGACGGCCCGGGCTCGTTTTGCCGTTGACCGGAAATCAGGCCGGTGGTACAATTCTGGAAATTATCGGAAAAAATCTAAGTATTTATTGAAAGGAGCCGACAATGCTTGGAGGCTACATGGGAAAGCTCCTGTTCGTGGACCTTTCCACAGGGAAGATGGCGGAAGAGACACCCGATGAGAAGCTCTATCTGGATTTTGTGGGAGGTTATGGCGTCGGGGCCAGGATTCTTTACGACCGCATGAAGGCCGGCGTGGACCCACTGGGCCCGGGGAATATCCTCGGCATGATTACCGGCCCGCTCACCGGTACTCCCGCTATCGGAGGCGCCCGCTATGGCGCGGTGGCCAAGTCGCCGCTCACCGGCGGGTGGGGAGACGCCAATTCGGGCGGACACTTCGGCCCGGCTCTCAAGTTCGCCGGGTTCGACGGCGTGTTCTTTACCGGTATCTCGGAAAAGCCGGTCTATCTCTTTATCGACGACGGCAAAGCCGAACTGAGAGACGCCGCTCACCTCTGGGGTAAGGACACCTATTTCACCGAGGAGGCGCTGAAGGCGGAGCACGGCGGCGTGGCTAAAGTCATCTGCATCGGTCCCGCCGGGGAAAAGCTCTCCCTCGTCGCCAGTATCATCACCCATAAAGGCGATGCCGCCGCGCGCTCGGGACTGGGGGCGGTCATGGGTTCCAAGAAGCTCAAGGCCATTGTCGCCAGGGGAGACAGGAAAGTGCCCATCGCCGATATGGAAACGGCCAATCGACTGCGGCGGGAACATATAGAGGATTTAAAGGGGTCGGGATTTCTGGAGAGATTTCACTATTACGGCACCGGTGGCCACGCCGATACCTCGGCCCACAGCGGTGATACGCCGGTCAGGAACTGGGGCGGTATCGGTGTCATCGACGTGCCCGATGTCACCGGGCTCAATAAGGATATGGTCATCGCCAACCTGGATAAGAGAATCGGCTGCTGGCGCTGTCCGGCCGCCTGTAAAGGCAGCCTGAAAGCCGGCACCGGCGAATATAAGTACCCGGCGGGCAATCACCGCCTTGAATATGAGACCCTGGGCGCTTTAGGGGCGAACTGCGGTAATACCGATGTAGAGTCGATAAACATGGCAAGCCACCTCTGCAATGCTTACGGAATGGATACCATTTCGGCCGGTACCATCGTCGCCTTTGCCATGGAGTGCTATGAGAACGGCATTATCACCAAAAAGGACACGGACGGCATCGAGCTTAACTGGGGCAACCACCGCGCCCTGGTGGCGATGGTGGAAAAGATGGTGAAGCGCGAGGGCTTCGGCGATGTCCTCGCCGACGGCGTTAAAATAGCCGCCGGGAGAATCGGCAGGGGAGCCGAGAAATTTGCCGTGCATATCGGCGGGCAGGAGGCGGGCATGCACGACCCCAAGGTCGCCGGTCACCAGTTCGCCGGCATGCCGTCGGCGGCTATGTACTGGATGAATTCCACCCCCGGCCGCCACTCCCAGGCTTTCGGCCCCGCCAGCTTCATAAGCCACCTCAACAATGCCATGGGCACCTGCATGATTATCTTCCAGTGGCAGGCCGCGCGCGGCCCGTATACTCAGAGGATGATGACCGCCGTAACCGGACGGGACCGCTCCATGGAGGAACTGCTCAGGTGCGGTGAGAGGATTGGTAATATGCGGCACCTCTTCAACCTTCGCGAAGGTATCAATCCCCTGAAACACTATCTGCACGATAGAATAATCGGCCGGCCTCCACAGGAGGATGGCCCGCTCGCCGGCGTGACCTCGGATGTTGAGGCGGAAGCGTGGTGGCACCTCGGCCACCTAGATTGGGACCGGATAACCACCATTCCCAGTCGGCATAAGCTGCTGGAGCTGGGTTTGAACGATATCGCGGAGGAGCTGTGGCCCCCGGAGAAAATGCCCAGGATGGGGCCCGGGGGGCCCGGGCGGTAGCACAGGGGAATTGAGGCTTTCACGTTAAAAATATCGTAGATTGAGTGGAAACAGGGGCATCGGACTATGTTTAAATGCGTCATACATATGTACGGGCTGCCGTATGAAATAACCACTCTCCGTGAGGTGGAGGTCGAGCTTAACGAAGGGGCAGGCATGGCGGAGGTCATTGCCGCGCTCCGGGAAAAAGTCCCGGCCCTGGAGGGTCCGGTCATTCGTACCGGTCAGGACCGTCTGGAAGAGAATTATAAGTTCAATATCAACGGTAACTTCTACTATGCCGGCATGGACTTTCAACTGCACCCCGGCGACCGTATTGCCCTGCTGGTGCCCGTTACCGGCGGATAAACGGCAGGGCGGGTGGTTTTAACCGCCCCGCCCCTATTGTAATCGTTACCGACCTGGAACTGGCTAGAACGTGATGATATTCCGCAGTACCCCGCCGCTGTCCGTGGACGCTATCGCCTCGTTAATCTTCTCCAGCGGGTAATGGCCGGCGATGAGTTCGTCGAGTTTGATTTCCCCGGCCTGGTAAAGCTCGGCGTAGCGGGCAACGTCGATGTCCAGCCTGGTCGAGCCCATCATGGAACCGGTGAGGATTTTCTCGCTCCCGATAAATTCGCCGGCGTGGAAAGCCGATAAATCACCCCTGGCTATCCCGATAATCACCATCATCCCGCGCCTGCCCAGCATGTTGAACCCGGTGCGCAGGGCTTCGATGCTGCCGACCGTCAGAAATCCGTAATCCGCCCCCCGGCCGTTGGTCAGTTTGCGCGTAGCTTCGGCGGGGTCTTTTTCTGTCGCAGTGTTGATGCCGTGTGTCGCTCCGAACGTTTTGGCCATTTCCAGCTTGTCGTCGCGGACATCCACGGCGATGACAGGATAAGCGCCGGCATGTGCCGCGGCCTGGATGGCGTTCATGCCCACGCCGCCGGCCCCCACCACGATGACGCTGCTCAGGGGTTTGACCTGGGCGCGATTTAGCACCGCCCCGAATCCGGTCATAACGCCGCAGGCAAGGAGGCATGCCCGGTCCATCGGCAAATCGCCGGGGACTTTGGCCAGCTGGTACTGGGAGACCACGGTATACTCGGCGAATCCGCCCACCGGGCCGGCCATCGGCGACAGGCGTACGCCGTCTTTGTTGATATGATGGCCACCCTTCTCGAACATGGCTCTAAGATTTATACCCGTGCACATGTGGCGGAGCCCGACGTTGCAGTGGTAACAGTGCCCGCAGCCCGCGTTCACCGCCGACGCAACGACGGGGTCGCCCAGTTTGACCTGTGTCACGCCTTCCCCGATTTCTTCCACGTAACCGGCCACTTCATGACCGGGTACGCCGGGCAGCTTGCCGGGTAGCTCTCCTTTTATGGCGTGAAGGTCGCTATGGCAGACGGCTACCGCAGCCACGCGGATTTTAACCTCGCCCTTTGCCGGCGCGTCTAAAGTTACTTCTTCTACCGACAGTGGTTTACCGGCTTCATAACAAATTGCTGCTTTCATGATAACCTCCTCTTTGATTCTGTAATGCGCTGCCGGGTGGACAGCAAGAGTATCATATCAGTTATTGTTCCGCCGTGTCCACACCGCCCGTGTTTGATTGACAGACCCTTAAAAATGGTGCTAAACTCTGCGCGAGCAATGAAAAATTTTTCCTATGTTTGTATTGGGGGTGGTCGCTCGGGGAGTGAAACAAAACGCTTCTCCGGGGCATGCACCGGCGAAAGAATTTCAGAAAAATACTCACGTTAATATTCACCATTTGAAATATCGTTTGGTCAAGAAAAGGAGTAAGTCCAATGGCAGATTGTTTCTACGAAGTACTAAGCCCCTGGGCGGAAGCCGACCCGGTTCCTTTCCGGGGGATTAGCCCCAGGGTGGATAGCCTGGACGGTAAGAAAATCGGCCTGCTGCGCAACAGCAAGCGAGCGGCTCAGCCGACGCTTCAAGTGGTCGAGGAGAGATTGAAGGAGAGGTTCCCCGCGGCCGAGTTCTCCTGGTTCTCCAACCTGAAACCCAACGAGACGGCCATAGAGCAGGGCCGCAAGGACGAGTTCGAAGACTGGCTTAAGGGGGTCGACGCGGTCATCGCCGCCTTTGGCGACTGAGGGGCCTGCACCAAGTACCTTGTGTACGATGTTGTCGATGTCGAGGAAAGGGCAAAACCGACCGTCACGCTGACCAATATGGGTTTCGCCAACGATGCCGAATCGGCCTCCCGGAGTAAGGGAGTGCCGGTGCTCAGGGTGGTGCCGACTGCCGTCCCCTGTGAGGCCAGCATCATGGAGGATATCGAGGCCGGTGTCGATGGCGCCCTGGATGCTATCATCGCTGCCCTGACCAGACCCCTCACCGCCGAAGAGAAATCCCCCAAGCCCGGAGAGCCGGAAAAACCGGCGCGGATTATCTTTAAGGGCAACCTGGAAGAGGTCAACCGCTTCTTTTACCAGAGAGGCTGGACCGACGGCCTGCCCATCATACCGCCCACCGAGGCGGCCGTGGCCGAGATGCTCACCGGCACCGACCTCCCCCCCGACCATCTGCTGGGCAAGCTGCAGTCCCGCAATGGCAAGGCCACTATAGCAAAGATTGCCATCAACGCGGTCATGGCCGGCTGCCTGCCGACTTATCTGCCCGTATTGATAGCCGGCACCATAAATTTGCTGGAATCGGAACCCGGCTTCATGGGCTATACCACCTTCGGCTTCAGCACCGGCTCCTGGGCGCCCTTCTGGATTATTAACGGTCCCATACGCAACCAGATTCATGTCAATAATAGCTCCGGCGCTTTCAGCCCGGGCAATATCGCCAACGCCGCCATCGGGCGCGCTATGGGACTGATAATCAAGAACATCGGCGGCGTGCGCAAAGGCATCGAAGATATGGGTGTCATGGGCAACCCCATGAAATACAGCATGGTTATTGCCGAGAACGAAGAGGAGAGTCCATGGGAGCCGCTGCACGTCGAGCACGGCTATAAGAAAGAGGACAGCACCATTTCGCTCTCCTTCCCGCAGACCTACCTGCAGCACTGGCCTTACAGCGCCGATGCCAAAGGTATCCTGAATGCCATCGTCGATAATGCGCCGCGGAGCATGCGCTATACCTGCATTCTTACTCCGACCCACGCTAAAAACCTCGCCCGCGAAGGCTACAGCAAGGAAGACTTGAAGAAATACGTCGCCGAAAACAAACTTGTCCCCTTGTCTCGGGTCATGGCGGCGGGGATGGGTGGTCCCAGGCCGCCGGGCGCGGCCCCCGGCCCGATGCCGGGAAAAGGAACGGAGATGGTGCCATTGATTCGGGACTACCGGTTTATCCGGGTAATTGTCGGCGGCGGACCGGGCGCCTTTATCGCCCACATTGTCGGCGGCGGGGCTACCCCCGGCAAGAAGGAAATCCAGAAGATAGACCTGCCGAAAAACTGGGACAAGCTGGTAGCTAAGTATAAGAACGTGGTGCCCACTTACGCCAAGTACTAGTGCCGGTTGGTATAAGCCAGGCAAGGGGATGGATTACCGCTCACCCTGAGCCTGTCGAAGGGTGAGCTAGTCGTGGTTCGACGGGCTCACCACGAGCGGTTTTTAAGCGACATTAGAGAGGCCTTATTAATAAAAGAGAGCCCTTATTAATAAATAATTAAACTGTCATTGCGAGCCATCCCGACACAGTCGGGAGGCGTGGCAATCTCAGTGATGAATTAAAACGTAGATAGGGATTGCTTCGTCGCTGCGCTCCTCGCAATGACAATTAGAAACCGTTTTTACGCTTGTATTGGTCGGGACTAGTAACAGAGGAGGACCGATTATGGAATTTGAAGGTAAAATCGTGCTGGTTACCGGTGCCGGCGGCAGCGGCAGCGGACAGGGCAAAACTTTCGCTCTCGCTTTTGCCGCCGAAGGGGCGGATGTGGCCGTTAATGATATCGACCTCGCCAGGGCGGAGGCCACGGCGGCCGAGATAAGGGCTCTAGGACGCCGCTCGATAGCCGTCAAGGCCGACGTTTCCAAAGAGGATGAAGTCAATGCCATGGTGGACAGGGTAGTCAGGGAGCTGGGGGGAATAGATATTCTCGTTAATAATGCCGGGTTCGGTTATCCCATCCTGGTGGAGGATATGACGGCGGAAGAGTGGCACCGCACCATCGGCGTCAACCTGGACGGGACATTTTTCTGCTCCAAAGCCGTAATCCCGACGATGAAGAGTCGGGGCGGCGGCCGGATAATCAATATCGCCTCCCCGGCGGGCAAGGCCATGACCGTCAACGGCTGCGCCGGCTATACCTCTGCCAAGGCCGGGGTCATGGGTTTCACGCGGCACCTCGCCTTCGAAGTGGGGCCTTATAAAATCACCGTCAATTCCGTCTGCCCGGGTATGGTGATGGGGGGCGAGCACATGCCGCCGCCTGACGTTCTCCAGAAGATGAAGGAAGGTTCCCTCCTGGGAGACGTCACCACCGCTCAGGATACCGCCAATGCCGTGCTCTTTCTGGCCTCGGAAAAGGCGAGGATGATTACCGGCACCAACCTGGATGCTTATCCCATCGCCTCCGGCGGTAAAGAGCACTGGAATAACTTCGTTAAGAGGCGCAAAGACTGGCGCGCCGGAAAAAGAGAGAGACCCGGGTGATTTTCATTTTTTAGATAAGTTTCTGAATACGCGAATATAGCTATGCAAGGAGGTAAAATATTATGAGCGCTGATAAAGCAGGTGCCTCTTATGAGGTGCTCAGTCCCTGGGCGGAGGCTGACCCCAAGCAATTGAAGGGTATTTCGCCCCGTATAACAGACCTTGCCGGTAAGAAAATCGGCCTGCTCTGTAACAACAAGCGTGCGGCGCCCCTGATACTGGACGTGACCGAAAGGCTCTTGAAGGAGAAATATCCCACCTGTAAGACGAGCCGGTTCAATGCCCGTTCGTTCTCGGTGTCTGCCCTCGAGTCGGACAGGAAAGGGGAGTTTGAAGACTGGATTAAGGAGGTGGATGCGGTCGTCGCCGCCGTCGGCGACTGAGGGGCATGCACCAAGTACCTTGTGTACGATGCTATTTTTATCGAGGAGCATGATACCCCGACCGTTACCTTCGCCTTCGAGCACTTTTTAAACGACGCCATGTCGGCGGCCTCCAGTCGCGGTATGCCCGTCGTCAGGGTCGTGCCGGAAGCCATTGTCTCCGAGTGTACCGTTATCAAAACCATCGAAACCTCTATCACGGCGGTGTTCGATGATATGGTCGCCGCCCTGACCAGGCCGCTCACTGCCGAGGAAAAATCGCCCAAGCCGCGGGAGCCGGAAAACCCGCCGAGAATCGTTTTCAAGGGCAACCTGGAGGAGGTCAACCGCTTTTTCTACCAGAGGGGCTGGACCGACGGCCTTCCCGTCATACCGCCGACCGAGGCGGCGGTGGCCGAGATGCTCACCGGGACCGACCTCCCCGCCGACCATCTGGTAGAGAAGCTGGAGCCGCGTCTGGGCAAGGCTACGGTGGAGAGAATCGCCATCAATGCCGTCATGGCCGGTTGCCTGCCGACCTATATGCCCCTGCTCATCGCCGGGGTGCATGCCCTGGCCGCCAGCCCCGTCTGCGGTATGATGGCCGCCAGCACCGGCTCATTTTCGCCGTTCTGGCTCGTCAACGGCCCGGTAGCTAAAGATATCAATGTTCGCTTTACTTACGGCGCGACGAACCCGGGAGATATTGCCAATGCCGCTATCGGCCGCGCCATGGGACTGATTACCAAGAACATCCGGGGCGTTCGCAAGCAAATCGAAGACATGGGCGTGCTCGGTAACCCCGGGAAATATTCCTGGGTCGCCGCCGAGAACGAGGAAAACAGCCCCTGGGAGCCCTTCCATGTCGACCGCGGTTTTAAGAAGGAGGACAGTGCTATCACTGTGATGTTCCCCCAGTCCTTCCAGCAGATGATGCCCTTCGGCACTGATGACAAGGGCATACTGGCTACCGTGGTCGGCAGTATCGTCCCCGCCCGGATGGGCTCCTTCGCTTTACTCCTTACCCCTACTAACGCCGGGTCCTTATCGAGCGGCGGCTGGAGCAAGAAAGCCGTCAAGGACTATATCGTCGAGAACACTATTGTCCCTGACGACTATTATTCCAGGCTGGGCTTGAAACCCAGCGGGCCCTTCGATAGGGGCAATGTCACCGGCCCGGGAACTAGACCTCAAATATTCCATCCAAATCCCCGTGACCCCGACCCCGTTCAGGTCTTTGTCTTCGGCGGCTTCGGCTCCTGGATGGGCTTCATGCAGGGCGGGGGGCCGCCCATAACAAAAAAAATCGAGCTGCCGAAGAACTGGGCGCAACTGGTCAAGAAGTACAAGAATATCGTGCCGACATACGTGCGGTACTAGTGCCTCGTTGCGCAAAAGAGTGCTATAATAATCCCGCTCGCCCTGAGCCTGTCGAAGGGCACGCCGATGGTTCGACAAGCTCACCATGAACGGCGGTACCGTGACGCTTATTGGTGCAACTAAGTACTAGGTGAAAAGCTGAGGTTCTTCCCCCTTTCGTAAAGGGGGACATGAAGGGATTAAAAAAGAGGGGGGCTTTGCCCCCCTCTCATGTTTGTGCTCTGAAGCTTGAGTTGGCCCTGGTTCTATTTTTTTGGCGGCGTGATCGGGGGCGCCGGTGCCAGCAGGGACGGCAGCCCGCCGGCGACGTGCAAAGACTCGCCGGTAATCCATGACGAGAGCTCCGAGGCCAGGAACAGTGCTGCCCCCGCCAGGTCTTCCGGAGTGCCTATTCTCTGCAGTGGTGTTTTACTGCCCAGGTAAGTAAAAAATTTATCCTTCTCCGCATCCGGCATTGATGCAGTATGCTTATCGTAGAACGACGTGCGGGCAGGCCCCGGGAGTATGACGTTGACGTTAATGCTGAACGGCGCCAGGGCGTTAGCTAAATCCAGGGTAAATCCGATGACCCCCGCTTTGGCCGTGTTATAATTGATGGCATGAGCGGGCGGCTGGATAGCCCCTATAGATGAAAGGTTGATAATCTTGCCGTATTTTGCCTTTTTCATGTGCGGCACGACATACTTACAGAAGAAAAAGTCGCTCTTTAAATTCAGGGCGAATGCTTTATCCCATTCCTCCTCGGTCATGTCCTCGATAGGTGGCGAGCCGGTTATACCTCCGGCATTATTGACCAGGATATCAATCTTGCCGAATTTCTTGACGACCTTTTCCACTGTATCGCGCACCTGCTGACCGTTCGTGATATCGCATTGTATTGCCAGTCCCTCGCGTCCCTTCTTCTTAACTTCGGCAATGGTATCGTTGGCTTCCTTGATGCTGATATCGGCAATAGCGATATCGCAGCCTTCCTCCGCGAATTTCAGCGCCATGGCTCTGCCCATTCCCTTGGCGCCACCGGTAATGATGGCAACCTTGTCCTTAAGTAACATACTTCCTCCTTATCATTAAGAACCTTAGTATTTCGATATTACTCCGACTAGTCCGGGGTATTACCTACCCTTGAGTATTCACCTGTCACGGCAATATCCACGAACAGCACAGGTTTGTTAATTTTAGCGAAGTTTATCGGCCCGTGCAGTAACCCGGCCGGTATATACGCTGCCGTAGGCGATTTGATGATATGCTTCTCTCCTTCCTCACCCAGCGTCATCTCTATTTCAGCATCGAAATCCCTGGCGTCATTCGGGTTCGCCGAGAAAAAACTCAAGTACTGGGCAAACTCGTGCTGGTGCGGCTGGCTTATCATCAGGTGAGGATGCGTTATATAGATGCAGTCGATAGATAGGTGCCCCCCGCCGAACGTCTCCAGGTTCCGGGTGCTCGTAACGTGGGAGCCTTCTTTTTTAGGGTCCGGTTTGACGCATTCCGTGGTGAGATATTTTCCATATTTTGTTCTGGCCATATTTTTCTCTCCTCTTTTTTAACTCGTGCTTACCACTCGCGTTTCATCTTTTTCGCCAGCTTGATAACTCTTTCCTCGCTGTCATAGCCCTGGTCGATAAATAACAGGTTGTCTCTTTCTTCATCGGACACGAGCTCCTGATAGGATTTTTCCGTGTGTCTGGTTTCCTGGCCGACGGTTACAATCACAAAGGGCCTTACCACTTTCTTAATTACCCAGGGGCCGTGAATAAACTCGGCGGGGAGATAGACCAGCGTGGACGTGGTGATGACATGCTTTTCCAGCTCCGGGCCCATGAAAAATTCCACCTCGGCGCCCAGGTCCAGCGGGTCATCCGGGTTCGTGCCGATGTGAATAACGGCTTCCGGGCTTTTATGCTTGTGGGGGCCGTGCCCCATCTCGTCCCAGGAGCTTACGCCGGGCAGTCCCCGGGGAGTAACGGGCACCCAGTGGACAAAATACTGATGGCTCCCCTTGAAAATGTCGTCATTTAAAGATGCGATAACCGGGCCGGTGCCGGGCGGGTTCCAGGGTCGGGGTCCGGACAACAGGTATTTTCCGTATTTTGTTTCCGCCATCTTATTTACCCTGTATTATTTCGACTTTACCATGTTGCTGTACCCTTCGCTACCGTCAAGCAAAGCCTTTTCTTCGTCGGTCAGTTTCATCGTAATCTCAGGTCATATTATATTTTAATCGAAGTCTGCCCACAGGTT
>DATLAD010000139.1:0-7046 GCA_035527575.1 Dehalococcoidales bacterium | reverse complement strand
TTGTAGATGGTGGTAATGAAAGCCGGCGTCCCGCCTCCGGCACCGACAGCCTCTCTTCTGTTACCAGTTTTACCGCTTCCTCTCGAAACTCCTTGCTGTATCTTCCTTGGGGACCCCTTTTCAATCTGACACCTCCGTCTCTTTATTTTACCTGACTTTGGTGTCCGTTAATTCCATCCTACCTCATAGCAGCTAATTGGTGATTCAAACTCAGCGGGAGCAGTGATGCTCCCGTTCTTAATATAACAATCTGACGGACTGTGACCTGACATACAGTTCGAGTCTCCTTCGGCCCACCATCACATCCAATAGGGGGAACTACGTCTCCATTGAGAGCCATCTTTCCGGGCAGTACCGGGGGGGTAACTCAGCACGACCTACCATATTCCACTTTTTCCAGCCCTTCCTACGCCCTTTCAGGGATAGGATAATTAAAAAAGGATATCAACATTTACCCGGCAATACCAGTAAAATCCATGGTTGACAACGAGAGAAATGAGGAATATATTATATAGAATTCAAGAGAACATATATATTATTTAGTAGCGATTAACAACACGGGCAATTCTGTCCTCATTGATGAAGCACAATAGGGAGAAACAAAATCTAAATTATTAAGGAGGGATTGATAATAAGTAGGGGTGAAATAATTTTATAAAAGCACAATACTTGAGAGGAGGAAAAAATGAAGAAATTACTTCTATTCCCGTTAATCGTAATACTTGCAGCCGGCCTGGTTTTAAGTAGCTGTGCTGCGCCAGAGGCGCCAGCCCCGGCACCAGCGCCATCACCGGCACCAGCCCCGGCCCCGGCACCAGCGCCATCACCAGCCCCGGCCCCGGCCCCGGCACCAGCACCCGTGAAGCCGGCACCGTACGGCACACTCCGTGTCGCCCAGGAGGATTTTTCAGAGGAGACTTTCGACCCGAACAACAACATCGCAACCTGGTCTGGTTCCATATATGACTACGTGATGCAGTGGGGCCCCGATGGGAATCTCGTGGGATATTCGGCTGAAAGCTGGACGATAAGTGAGGACGGACTGACCTGGACATTCAAAGTCCGTGAGGGAGCGAAATGGCACAATGGCGACCCGGTTACATCTGAGGATTTCCGCTACAGCATTAACCGGTTCATGGAACCGGACTCGACGAATCCATGGGCTCCCCGCGTGCGCGAGAACTTCGCTTCATCGTCTACTCCCGATGAGCACACTTATATCCACAAGACCAACACCCCCGAGCTTACCCTGGTAGCTTCTTTCTGTGCCCTGCCGATTTTACCCAGTAAATATATCGAGAAAGTTGGCTGGGATGCTTTTACCAAAAACCCGGTAGGGTCCGGACCATATAAATTCGTCAAACTGATTCCGGAAACCAGCATTGAATTCAAGGCGAACCTGGACTACTGGGACGGGGCACCCGCTTTCGAGACGCTTATATACTATCAGGTGCCGGAAGAGGCGACCGCGGTTGCCATGCTCAAGCGGGACGAGGTCGATCTCATACGTGTGTCCATGGACAGGACAGTCGAGCTTAGAGACGCAGGTTACGGCCTGCAGGAAATCGGACTGCCTACCATAGGCATCTACGCTTTCCAGGGCACCTGGATGACTGACGGACCGACGAAGGATATCAGGGTGCGTCAGGCGATGTCCTACGCCATTAACCGGCAGGAAGTATGCGATACTTTCTTACATGGACTGGGAAAGAATTCGGGTTGCGGCTGGTTTATGAGCGATGTCACCTTTGGATGGGACCCTGCCTGGAGCAAGCCTGACCCCTACGACCCGGACCTCGCCAGGAGTTTGCTGGACCAAGCCGGGTATCCGGGTGCATTCGCCACCCCGACAATTCATGTATACACCCCGGCTCAATGGTCGGAGGAGATGCTGATATGCCAGGGTTACTGGGAGGAGATAGGCCTCGATGTCGAAATACAGATTGTCGAAATGGGCAAGTTCTTCGACCTGATGTTCGCCAGGGCGGACAGCCCGGATGATGAATGTGTCGGGCAAGTCTGGCCGTGGATAAACCCGACCGTATTCCAGAATGTCTACCACTCATCCAACATGTTCACCTCGCTGGGGGTGCATACGACGGCTAATGACCCGGCAATGGACGCATTATATAATGCTGTGCTGGCTGAGACCAACCTGGAGAGGCAGGAGCAGCTCTGGACGGAATTCATCCAAAAAGGAAAAGATATGTGGATCGTTACGGGTCTGTGGGAAGAGCCCACTTACTGGGTAAAGGGCCCGCATCTCGGCGAATGGACCAAGCATAGCCATCTCTTCATTACCGATGCTCTTGACGGAACTTCACACGCAAAATAATTTATTGTCTGTATAAGGCTAAAGAAAGATTTGGTTTATGACCCGGAACGGGGGTTCCGGAGGAGGTGTAAACCCTTCCGGAACCCTCACCGCGGGTAATTCGGCTTCGGTCTGGGTTTGATTGTTGCTTAATCTCATGTTGATTATCGCCGGATTTGGCTTGGCATTTTGATGATATTTCGGGGATATTAGAGTTTAAGTATTAATTCCTGGCGGCCGCTGAAGGGAGTGCAGTCTACAAGATACGCGATGCAAGTTTTAATTAAGGTCATCACGGGTACCGACGGGAAAAGCAAATGACCCGTTTCATATTAATTCGGTTGCTGCAATCAGTGGTAGCCCTGGTAGGTATCGCCGTGCTGATATTTGCCATAGTCCGGGTTTCCGGAGACCCTGCCCTGATGCTGGCAACGGCCACCTCCTCGACGGAAGACATCCAACGTATCCGGGTAAACCTGGGTCTCGATAAGTCAATACCGGAACAGTTCTGGATTTTCGTAACTGATGTCGTAAAGGGTGACCTGGGTGAATCGCTGTTCAAGAAAAAACCGGTGACCGAGATGATTGGAGCCGCGCTGCCCAATTCAATCAAACTGATCCTTCCTTCCTGGGGAGTGGCTATGCTGGGGGCGCTTCTTCTGGGGGTCCTGGGCGCCACCCGGCGCGATACCTTCCTGGACAGCGGGGTGAAGTTTATAGCTATCCTGGGACAGGCTTTACCGGGTTTCTGGGTGGCCATCGTGGCTGTCTTTATCTTTTCTGTGACGTGGCAGATTTTGCCCACCTCCGGTCTGGGCGGCATTGACCACTATGTTATGCCGGTAGGTACCCTGGCGTTTTTCCTGATGCCGGGGATGATGCGTCTGGTCCGTTCCACCATGCTGGATGTTCTTGACAGCGAATATATCAAGCTGGCCAGAATCAAGGGACTGCCCGAAATGCGGATTATCTGGAAGCATGCCCTGAGGAATGCCCTGATAGCCCCCCTGACGGTGGCCGGCATGTTGATTGCCGGCCTGATTACCGGAGCTGTAATTATCGAGACCGTTTTCAGCTGGCCGGGTGTCGGCTGGATTCTGGTAGAGGGGGTGTTGGCACGCGATTTCCCCCTGGTACAGGCCATTACGATTATGGTAGCTGTTGTGGTGCTGGGGATTAACCTGTTAGTGGACATCTCTTATGCCTATATCGACCCTCAGATAAGATATCAGAAGACGTAAAAAGAGGTGCAGATGCAAGAGAAGGACTCGGATTCCGAAATCACGGCCGAACCGGTTGTCGGCGGTCTTTCTCGACGAGCGCGGATAATTAGGAAGTTAACCTTCATTATCCCGGTGACTATATTGTCGCTTATAGTCCTTGTGGCGATTTTTGCCGACCTGGCATGGCTTGGCTTTCCCGATGTCGGTCTAGCGCCTTATGACCCTGTTAAGATATCGTTGCCGGATAGGCTCATGCCGCCATTCTGGGCTGAAGAGGGCAGTACGGCTCATTTACTGGGAACGGATAAAATGGGTCGGGATATCCTGAGCCGCCTGTTATTCGGCGCCCGGATTTCTCTCAGTGTCTCGCTGCTGGTTATATTAATTACCAGCAGTATCGGAACGATGCTGGGGATAATAGGAGGCTACCTGGGAGGGCGTATCGAAGCCTTCTTGATGAGGATAACCGATATAAGCATGGCCTTTCCCCCAATACTGGTAGCCATGCTCCTGGTCGTTAGCATGGGACCCTCTTTTTTAACTGTGGTGCTGGCCATATCACTGCTCGGCTGGGCTCCCTATGCCCGCCTGATACGGGGAGAGACCCTGAGACTGCGCGAGATGGACTTCGTAGCGCAGGCGCGTATTATCGGCACCTCCCCCTTTAGAATAATGCTCAGGCACATTTTCCCGAACATCATCAATCCGCTGATAATAATAATGACCCTGCAAATAGGTCTGTTGATTATTGTGGAGGCCTCTTTGAGCTTCCTTGGGGTCGGTATCCCCCCGCCGGCACCATCCTGGGGCAATATGGTCAATGACGGAAGAAACCTCGTAGATACAGCCTGGTGGATTTCCACATTCCCGGGTATCGCTATCGGGCTGGTGGTAATGTCCGGGAACTTCTTCGGCGATTGGCTCCGTGATAGACTGGATCCGAAGTTGAGGCAATTATGAGTAAGATCCTTCTTCAGGTGGAGGACCTGCACACCTCTTTCTTCACGCGGGCAGGCGAGGTCAAGGCCGTCGACGGGGTCAGCTTCCATGTGCGTGAAGGAGAGACCTTCGGGCTGGTCGGTGAGTCTGCTTGCGGAAAGACGGTGACCGGCCTGTCGCTACTTCGCCTGCTTCCGGAGCCGGCGGGCAGGATAGTCGGCGGAAAAATCATCCTGGACGGAACGAACCTCCTGGAGTTGAGCAAGAAGGAGATGAGGAAGATTCGCGGCAAGAAGATATCGATGATTCTCCAGGACCCGATGACCTCGCTCAACCCGGTCTACACCGTCGGCGACCAGATTGCCGAATCGATACGGTTGCACCAGAACCTCCACGATGACAATATGGTTGAGAAGGAGGTCATCTCGGCGTTACGGTTGCTGAAGATTCCGGCGCCCGAGCAACGTCTCCATGATTATCCTTTTCAGATGAGCGGTGGCATGAGGCAGCGTGTGGTGGGGGCTATCGCCATGTCCTGCCGTCCGCGCTTGCTCATCGCCGATGAACCCACCACCGCCCTTGACGCCACCATACAGGCTCAATACATCGCCCTGTTTAAAGATATCCAGAAGAATACAAATGTGGCTATTATCTTTATTACTCACGACTTCGGCGTGGTGGCCAATATGTGCCATCGGGTAGCCGTGATGTACGCCGGCAAAATCGTGGAGACAGCTACTACCAGAACTATATTCAAAGCGTCCAAACATCCTTACACGAGAGCTCTGATAGACTCCGTACCTCGCCTGGACCGGAAGGATGACCGGCTGTACTCGATTAAAGGGCAGCCTCCTTCTCTATTGAATTTGCCCCCCGGTTGCCGATTTTCCCCTCGCTGCTCCGTGGCGCAAGAGGTTTGCCATCAGCAAGAGCCCCCTGAGGTGGAAATAGGTGATGGGCACTCCGTATCCTGCTGGGGAGTGAAGTAGACCATGGCAGATGTTTTACTGGAAGGGCGTGACCTGACGAAGCACTACCCCGTTAGCAAGGGTCTTCTCCAGCGCACCGTCGGCTGGGTAAGGGCCGTGGACGGCATATCATTCACGATAGAACGCGGCAAGACGCTGAGCCTCGTAGGAGAATCGGGTGCCGGTAAGACGACCACCGCCAAGGCAGTGCTGCTGCTGGAGAAATTGACTTCCGGGAATATTTTCTTCGAAGGGAAGGATGTCTACCGATTTACTAATTCCCAGCTAAAGACGGAATACCGGCCGAGGGTACAGTCAGTACAGCAGAATCCGTGGAGTTCCATGAACCCGAGGATGCGGGTGAGAGATATCATCGCCGAGCCGCTGGTGGTGAACACAAGGAAATCGAAGCAGGAAATTCGGAGCAGAGTGCTGGAGTTGCTCGAGCAGGTGGGGCTCAGTCCGAATCATGCCGATTACTACCCGCATGAGTTCAGCGGCGGGCAGCGACAGCGGATTGCGGTGGCGCGTGCTCTGGCCTTGAATCCCAGTCTGGTCGTGCTGGACGAGCCCGTATCAGCTCTGGACGTATCGATTCGGGCACAGATTATGAATTTGCTGAAAGACCTCCAGGGGCAGTACAATCTGAGCTATCTGGTTATCGCGCATAACCTGGCGACGGTGCGGTATATGAGCCACAGCGTGGCGATAATGTATCTGGGGCAGATAGTGGAATATGGTGAGGCAGAGGAGCTATTTCAGCGGCCTTTGCACCCGTACACAAAGGCACTGATATCAGCGTCCATCCTGACATTGCCTGAGGAAGATGGCCAGGAGGCAAAACAGATAATACTGAGTGGGGAGATGCCTTCACCGTTGAATCCGCCCCCCGGGTGCCGCTTTCACACGCGCTGCGTTCAAGCTATGGATATATGTTCGAAAGTCGTGCCACAGGTAAGGGTCGTAGGGCAGCAACGGGTTAAATGCCATATTTATGCTGACCCCAGTGTAAGCCCGGGATCTTCATAAAAGCAGGCACGGGCCGGGGTTTCCCCTCACTTCCAACTATATAACATTCTGATTTTCTATTAAGTATCTGGAATAAAATTCGAGTATGTACTCAGGGGGAGTTCGACCCTGCTCCATCTCTCCGTATACTGAGTTATTTCCCTCGTTAAAATTTGTATTGCCTACACTATGAAGGTCTTGAATCAAGTCATTAATACAAATTTCAACTTAAAAGTTCCACCTATCGTACAGTACCGCCCACCATATCACATTCAGAGCGTTTGTTAAACCAGCCTTCTATATTCACCAACATTCCAGGCTTCTGCGGCCTGACAATATGTGAGATATAACTCCTCTGGAATCTTGACTTCTCAACGCAAAAGGATATACAATAATCAACCTGACTGATTTGTGATATTATTGGCACGTTTGAAGAGAAACCCGGGTTTGTCTGGTTGACTGCTTTGTGTACCCCGGTACTGAAGGCAGCCTTAAAATAAAAATAATCGCATTACCATGATAGTTAAAGGCCGGTGTTTGCCTCGTTTGCGGCAGTGCTCAGGAGACCTTTAACATGAGGGGGGTGATATATGA
>DATLAD010000138.1:0-24092 GCA_035527575.1 Dehalococcoidales bacterium | reverse complement strand
GTTTTCATGACACACCTCCCTGCTACTGTGGTAGACTATATATTATCACATTTATCACATTGGACCTAATGTTAGTGAACCCGAGGGAACATCGTTGGATGGGACGAAAATGCCATAGTTTTTTGTGCAGGCCTGCTACTTTTTGTGCAGGAATAATTTCCTGTGCAAAGTCGGTAAAGGCAGTGAAATGAAATTCAATATAGGAGGCTAATATGAAAGGAACACCAACACAGAAAGATGGAAACATCGCTAGACCAGTTCGGACTCCCGGAGGACTACGACCAGATAAGTCTGGTGATGGAGCAGACCTTCCCAAGTATACCCCACCCAAAAAGAAGTGACTAGACTTTTGAGGCAACTGCCCGACTTTTGATACAGAAGGGGCTTATGATACAAAGCCGCAATGCTAAAAAGGAGGTTAAGACAGATGAGCTGCAAACACGAGTGGGACGAGAGAAAAACCACATTGGCAGGCACACCCACACGAAAATGTAAAAAGTGTGGTCGCGTGGAATACTTCATTAAACCAATAACCGGAGGGCCTGGTCGATGGAAGCTCAATCTTTATTAAATAGAGTAGTGACTTTTGATACAACCACCTGACTTTTGATACAGAAGGCACTTATAAGGCAAAACCGAGAGAGATATAAAGTGATCAATATTGAAATAGTCAACATAACATTTTGTCACTTCCCTACTTTTAGGTGAGGGGGACACAGGGGTTGAGGTAAGTAAATACTCTTTATGAATTCTATTTGGATATCGTCCCCAGCGGGAATACCTCACGTCCGTACTTGGCGTTAACGATTACCGCTGCGGAACCGTAAACGGCCGCCCCGCCGCAGAACAGACCTTCGATACCGGGTACTATGGCGGGCAGGGCACCGAAGAAAGTGGCTGCCAGCAGGAAGAATAGCACCGTTAACGAGGCGAATACGAAGAGGTGCATGTAGGTCATCTTGAGGGTACCGATGGTCATGTAACCGGTAAAGATGCCCCACATGATAAACAGCCAGGCTATACCAGAATTATCCAGTGTTACCAGCCCCATCCATTGCAGGAGAAAGCTGAAGCTGAGCCCCAGCCAGAATAGCCCGTATGACGTAAAGGCCGTGAGGCCGAAGGTATCACCGCGCCGGGCGTCAATGATGCCCGCGATTACCTGGGCCACGCCCCCCCAGAAAAAACCGAAAATAAGGGGCATAGTGCTGTCTATCCAGCCGATATTATGAATTTGTAGCAGGATGGTGTTAAGCCCGAACCCGGCCAGGCCTAGCGCCCCCGGGTTGGCCCATTGCGGTTCTTCTTTGGTGATGACTTGTGCCACAAAAACCTCCGTATAATTTATTAGGATATAATCAATGGCCGGAAGAGAAACCCCCTCCGGCCACCAATTTCACAGGGTTTACTTCTTTCTACCGGCTAACAGGGTATTCACTACCGACGGGTCGGCCAGGGTTGAGGTGTCACCCAGATTTTCAGTGTTGCCGGCGGCAATCTTGACCAGAATCCGGCGCATGATTTTACCGCTGCGTGTCTTGGGTAAGCCATCGGCGAACTGAATTACATCGGGAGTGGCGATAGGTCCGATTTGCTGGCGGACATGGGTCTTCAGTTCCTTTTCCAGCTCAGGACTCGGCGTCTCGCCGGTCTTCAGGGTAACATAGGCGTAGATGCCCTGCCCTTTCAACTGATGAGGCATACCGACGACGGCTGCCTCGGCTACCCTGGCGTGCGATACAAGGCTGCTCTCCACTTCGGCGGTGCCGATACGGTGACCGGAGACGTTAATCACATCATCGATGCGTCCCATAAGCCAGTAATAGCCGTCCTGGTCCCGGCGGGCACCGTCGCCGGTGTTGTAATAACCGGGGAACTTGCTGAAGTAGGTCTCTTTAAACCTTTCGGGGTCACGGAAGATGGTGCGCATCATGCCCGGCCAGGGCTTCTTGATGCAGAGATAGCCGCCCTCGTTGACACCGGCCTCGGTCCCGTTTTCCCTCAGGATTACCGGCTCGACTCCGGGGAACGGGAGGGTGGCCGAACCAGGCTTGGTGGGAATGGCACCGGGCAACGGGGTAATCAGTATCCCGCCGGTCTCCGTCTGCCACCAGGTATCCACGATGGGGCATTTTTCCTTACCGATGACGCGATGGTACCACATCCAGGCTTCGGGGTTGATAGGCTCGCCGACACTGCCCAGAAGCCTGAGGCTGGAGAGGTCGTGCTTGTTGGGCCAGTCTTCCCCGTCCCTCATCAGAGCCCTGATGACGGTAGGGGCGGTATAGAACACGTTGACGCCGAATTTCTCTACAATCTGCCAGAACCTGTCGGGCCCGGGGTAGGTCGGCACGCTCTCGAACATGAGACTGGCGGCGCCAATGGCCAGAGGACCGTATACTATATAGCTGTGTCCGGTGACCCAGCCGACGTCGGCGGTGCACCAGTAGGTATCTTCCTCTTTTATGTCAAATATCCACTTCATGCTCTGGTAGCAGTGCAGGAGATAACCCGCCTGGGTATGAACGACTCCCTTGGGCTTGCCGGTGCTGCCGCTGGTGTACAGGACAAACAGCGGCGCATCTGCATCCATCTGTTCCGGTTCGCAGTCGTCGGTAATATCGTCGGCGTTCATCGCATCCTGCCACCACTGGTCCCTGCCTTCTTTCATCGGGATATCTATGCCCAGCCTTTTGACAACGACGACGTCCGTCACATCCGGGCATTGATTAAGAGCGATATCAGCGTTGCCCTTGCTGCCGATTTGCTTGCTGCTGCGCCAGTAACCGTCGGCCGTAACAAGTATCTTCGACCGGCAATCGAGAATGCGGTCGCGCAGAGCCTCGGCGCTGAAACCGCCAAAGACCACGCTGTGCACCGCTCCGATGCGCACACAGGCCAGCATGGCGATGGCCAGTTCGGGAATCATGGGCAGGTAGATGGAAATCGTATCACCCTTCTTGACGCCCAGCTTCTTCAGCACGTTGGCAAACTTGCACACCTCGTGGTGGAGCTGCTGGTAGGTATACACCTCGGTGTCTCCATCCGGCTCTCCCTGCCAGATAATGGCGGCTTTATTCTTCCGCCAGGTATTGAGGTGGCGGTCCAGACAGTTATAGCTGACATTTATCTTGCCGCCGATAAAGTACCGCACCTCCGGTTTATCCTTGAAGTTGTACTCCAGGAACTTGTCCCATTTCTTATACCAGTCCAGTTGATTGGCCACCTGTCCCCAGAAGCCCTCCGGGTCTTTTATAGACCAGTTATAGAGGGCTTTATATTCATCAAGGCTTTTCAGAGCGGCGGCCTCGGAAAATTCTTTCGATGGAGCGAACACCCTGTTCTCCGCCATCATAGAAGCGATTTCCTTGCCGGAAATCTGGCCGAGGATTTCTTCCTCGGACCGGGCATCCTCGGCAGCTACCGTCACACCGGCGTCTTCCCCGTTCAGGGCATGGTGGATAAGCTTTTCCAGCTCTTCAGGATTGAAGGGCTTGACCAGGAAACCCGTGGCTCCCAGCCTTATCCCCCTCGTCATGATGTCCACCGATGGGTAGCCGCTGATGATGACATACTTGAGGTCGGGATGCTTTTGCCTGGCTTCTTCCAGAATGGTGATGCCGTCTCTCCCCGGCATACGTACGTCCAGCACGACAACTCCGTAGTTATCGCCTTCCATAAGCATCTTAAGTGTCTCTTCGCCATTCTCGGCGGTGACGACCTGGTAACCCTTGTCCGTAAGCCAGTCCGTCAGCGATTCTCTCACGATGCTTTCATCATCGGCAATCAGTATTTTTTTACTCTCCGTCATTTAAAACTTCTCCTTTCCCATTCCATCTATCTCTCTTATACCCGTTATCCGGGATTAACACGCTTCACCAGCTTTCTTTGATGAGCCAGCGTAAAAGCCAGGTGGCGTGGCGTTTATCCAGGCTGCTCACCCAGCTCTCTATTTTTTCCATGTTACCGTTTATCAGCGCTTCCATCTCCTCCGCGGTCAGCGTATAGTAACTGTCGGCTTCGTCATCGCGTTCATCGGCGCTCCCGCCCAATGATTCGCTATCCTCGGTGGCTTTCACCAGAGCGGCCAGAATTGCTTTCCTCTTTTCCAGCCTGTCTCCGTAACCGATGTTTTTATTGCCTCTCGTTCTGCGCAACGCTGCTCCCCCAACCTTTCACACCCCTTACTATTTTTATGTTACCACCTGCAAAGAGTGCATAAACCGACCGCACTACTTATCTTGCCCGTCAGGAAGTCGTATTTCGGCATGCCCTTAAGTTCTAGAACCCGATACTTAAAACCGGTGATTGAGATTTTTCTAATAATGTCATCCTCGGGCTTGACCCGAGAATCCAGGCCACCCTTTCCCCCCGACTGGATTCCCGCCGGAGTTTACCCCGTACGCCGATACGGGGCGGGAATGACACCCGACAATTGCTAAATACTCTCGGTGATTGAGATTTTTCTCTAAACGCTTTAGAATAGAAGTGGCGAATAATATCCAGAATCAGGCCGACAGGAGTGTAATGAAGACGAGGATTTTAATTGCCGACGACCATGCCATGTTAAGAGAGGGCATGCGTAATCTCCTGGAGCAAGAGAAGGACTTCGAGCTGGTGGGAGAGGCAGCTGACGGCGAGGAAGCCGTTAAGCTGGCCAGCGAACTCAAGCCGGACATTATCATCATGGATATCGTCATGCCCAAGCTAAACGGCGTCGAGGCGACCAAACAAATCAAGCAGGTCAGCCCGTCGACGGCCCTGCTGATACTGACGGCATACAGCGACATCCGCTACATCATCGGGCTGCTGGAAGCCGGTGCCTGCGGCTACCTGCTGAAGAACTCCCCCGGCAAAGATGTGGTAAAAGCCATCCGCGCGGTGCGTTCGGGCGAATCCGTGCTCGACCCCGAGGTAACCCGCAAGCTCGTGCAACGCCTGGCCAGTTTATCCAAAGGCCCGGACGAACGCGATGCCAGCGGGCAGCTTACATCGAGGGAGATGGAAATTTTGAAGTGGGCATCCCGGGGACTGAGCAACAAGGAAATGTCGGAAAAGCTCTTTATCAGCCTGCGCACCGTTAAAGCCCACATGACCAATATCTTCAACAAACTCGGCTGCAGCAGCCGCACCGATGCCATCATCAAAGGATTGAAACAGGGTTATATAGAACTCGACGATATACAGTAGCCACTTCATACCTTAAGCGCTCAAAGGTGGAGTAGTAGCCATTTACTACCGTGCATTAAAGCAGGTGTCCCTGACCATCTCCAGTCCTCATTTATGGGTTGTGCTGGCGATGTTTATCGTCGGCATTATTTTTCAGTATCCGCAGCAGATATTAAGGATAGACTCGCCATCCCTCCTTTCATTTGCCGGTCTCACGCGGCACGCCGTAGAACGAATCCTTCTCCTGATACCGATTACGTATGCCGGGATGTTCTTCGGCCTGAGGGCCGGGATAGCCTGCCTGGTCATATCGCTCGCCGTCATACTGCCCCGCGTCTTCCTGATATCCGAGTATAGAGGAGAAGCTATCCTCGAGAGCGGCGCGCTGGTAATCCTCGGGGTTCTGGTGAACTTATGGTTCGAGGTCAAAAGGAAAGAGAACAGGCTATACCAGCAACTCGTGACCAGGCTGGAGGAATCCGAACAGGAAATGAGCATCTCGGAACAGAAATACCGCTACCTGTTCGAGAATGCCAGCGACGCCATATGGGTGCAGGATGTGAACGGCCTTTTCGTGGACGGTAACCGGGCATTCGAGAGGCTGACCGGATTCAGGAGAGAAGAACTGAAAGAGGTGCACCTCGCTAAGTTTTTAAGCAGCGAATCCCTGACTCTGGCCAGGGAAGTACGGGATAAGCTTATCAAGGGGGAAGAATTCGAGCAGCCCTACGAGCAGCAATTTTATGTAAAATACGGCTCGGTAAAGACGGTGAAGATGTCCACCAACCTGATAATGGCCGGGGGCAGGATAAGCGGCTTCGAGCATGTCGCCAGGGACGTTACCCAGGAGAAGCAGCAGCAGGAAAACGTGCGGGCCTATATCCAGCAGATAACCAGAGTGCAGGAGGAGGAACGGAAACGCATCGCCCGGGACCTGCACGACGATGTTTCCCCTTACATACTCATTCTCATTCAAAAGCTGGACAAGCTGGCTTCCAGCCCGCGTCTGAAGCTAGCGACTTTTAAAGAGAACCTGGAAGGTCTGCGCGGCCAGGCCGTCGAGGCGCTGGAAGCAACGCGTCGCTGCGCGCAGGGGTTGAGACCACGCATCATCGACGACCTCGGCCTGGTAGCCGCCCTCGAATGGATTGCCGAGGATTTGGAAAGAGAACAGGGTATCAACATACAGGTTGAGGTCGCCGGCATCGACCGGGGACTTTCGGCGGAAACGCAGATAGTATTATTCAGAATCGCCCAGGAAGCGTTGAACAACATCAGGAAACACGCCCGGGCTTCTAAAGCGACGATTAAGGTCGAAGGGGGCCGCGACGATATCACGATGACCGTGGCCGATAACGGCCGGGGCTTTAAAGTGCCGGGAAGGGCCGAGGACATGGTCAGCGCCGGGAGGCTGGGCCTCATGGGAATGTACGAGCGGGCCAGGCTCCTCAACGGCAGCCTTCATATAAAGTCGGAACCGGACAAGGGAACGGAACTGGTGGTCAGGTTGCCCTGGCACGCCGGTGACCAGTAACGCCTAATTCTTCGAAGTTTTCGGCGGCGCCTCTTCTTTATATGCCGGCAGGACGATGGTAAAGGTGCTTCCCTTGTTTACCTCGCTCTCCACTTCAATCCTGCCGCCGTGGCGTTCGATAATTCCGTAGGATACTGCCAGACCAAGCCCCACCCCTTTTACTTCATCCTTGGTGGTGAAAAAGGGCGTAAACAGCCTGTCCATATTCTCCCGGGGTATGCCGCAACCGGTATCCTGCACGCTGATTCGGACCCACCCGTCTTCCTGCGACGCACGGATGGTCAACGTATAGCCTTCATTCATAGCCTGAACGGCATTGACCACCAGGTTGATAAACACCTGCACGAGCTGGTTGAAATCGGCCATGACCAGCGGCATCGCTTCCGAGTCTTCCCTGACGACTTCAATCCTTTTCATCTTTGCCTGGTGCCCCACCAGAGACATGGCCTTATCGATGGCCCGGCTGATGGTCACCGGGCGCAGTAACGGCTCGGACTGCCGGGCAAAATCGAGGAGACCTCGTATTATGCCGGTGCAGTAGTCGATGGCCGACTCTATCTTTACAAGGCTCTTCTGCATTTGTTCTTTATCAAAGGAGTCCTTCGCCAGCTTGTCCTTCATGAGCCTGGTATAGACCAGAACGCCGGCCAGGGGATTGTTGAGCTCGTGGGCTACCGCCGCCGAAAGCTGACCGATGGAACTGAGCTTGGCCGCCTGTATGAGCTGCTGCTGGGTCTTTTGCAGTCGCTCGATGTAGCTGTTCAACTCGCTATTAAGGGACAGGATTTCCTGATACGCCTCAACCTGATGCTCCAGATAGTTTAACAGGGTCGCCCCCAGGCCGCTGACGAGGAAGGCAAAGAGGGCGAAAATAAGCGTCCGCATCAGTGAAAGCGGGTCCTGGGCAAAGATAAGAGCCTGCGGCAGCAGGATGCCGAGAAAGACCAGCCCGCTGATGACCACCCCCCGCACCCGATAGACGATAGCCGCATATATCAGCGGGTAAAAGAAGATAATAACATAAACATCTTGGAAAGAGGTCAAAACGCCATAGTAGACATACGAAAAGACGATAAAGAGGCCCGCGATTATCCAGAAATGGGGACCGCGAAAGACTGTCCTGGCTTTAGCCTGCAGGAGCCGTCCGGTGACCCCCGCGAGTGAACCTTCCTTCACCGGCAGGCGCTCTATGTCAGGAATCTCCATACCCGAACTGCTTATACTCCCTTTTTTCACTTATTATACTCTTTTAAGGTTATTCTCTCATCCCAGGCACGGAAAAGGGTAAATACTCGGCGTAAAACCCTTTTTAAGGGCAACGGAAGCAGGTGTACTGTGCACCGGTAAATTAGCATTTCCACGGAAGCTGGAATAACCAGAACAGTGATAAAATCGGAACAGTAGCAAAGACAGACGGAGAAAGGAACCTCTACCCGTGCAGATGGAATTGTTCATAGCCCTGTTGCTGGTAATGCCCATCGTCCTGTTTTTTATCGTGTTCGTCTGGTATTTGAATATCGCCGGTATCTACTCCGCCCTCAAGGAATCGCGCCTGAAGAGACAGGCGGTAGCCAGGAATAAAAAACTGGAAACCGGCAAGGCATAATTCAAGGCTGGACGCCCGCAGGAAGCGGATTGAGAGGTCATCCAGCCTTTGATTATATTCTAAGGACAGCCTTTTTAGCCAATCGCTACCACTTTTCCTGGGCCAGTCTGGCAATAAGCCACTTCTTGAGGCGCTCATCCAGCTTGCCCACCCAGGACTCGATTTTCCGGATATCGCCGCTGGCAATGGCCACCTTCTCTGCAGGCGTCAAATCGTATTCCTTTAATGCTTCGACCGGATTCTCGGCAAGCCGGGCCAGGAAGGCATTGTCCTGCGTCGCCCTGTCCAGCACCGCCAGCACCGCTTTGACGGCGGATACCTTGAACTCCGGTATCTTGGCCACGGGGTCGAGCGCCGGGTTGGTCAGCGTATTGGCCGGGGACTCCTTCCAGTGGAAGGCCATGAAGGCCAGTCCCGGCGCGGTCTTGTCGGTAACATTGGCCGGCGCCTCTATCTTGCCGCGCTCCGAGGCCACGCTGATGAGGTCGCCGTCGACGATGCCGAGCTTGAGGGCATCGTCCGGGTGGATTTCGATGGAGCCTTTGGGTTGCAGGTCGTTCAAGACCCTGCTGCGGCGGCTCATGGTACCGGTATGGTAATGCTCCAGTATCCGGCCGGTGGTGAGGGTAAGCGGGTAGTCCGGCGAGACAGACTCCGCCGGCGGTTTATACTCCACGGCGTGGAACTTACCCGGTCCGCGGGTGAATTTACCCTTGTGAAGAGTAGGCGTACCCGGGTCTTCCCTGTCCCGGCAGGGCCACTGCAACCCGTAGCTGTTTTCCAGCCGGTCATAGTGGATGCCGCCGTAGATGGGGGTGAGCGACGTCATCTCCTTATTGATTTCCTCGATATTCTTATAGGGGAAGGGATATCCCATCCTGTTCGCCAGCATGGAGATAATCTCCCAGTCCGGCCTGGCCTCGCCGGGCGCTTGGACGGCTCTACGCACCCGCTGAACTCTTCTTTCAGTGCTGGTGTAGGTGCCGTCTTTCTCCGCGAAGGCCGCCGCCGGTAGAATCACGTCTGCCAGCACGGCCGTCTCAGTGGGGAAGATATCCTGCACCACCAGGAAATCCAGCTTCTGCAGCGCCTTCCTGGCATGCGCGGTGTAAGGCTCGGTCAGTGCCGGGTTCTCGCCAACGATATACATGGCCCTTATCTCGCTGCGGAGGACAGCCTCCACCATCTCGGTCACGGGCAATCCCGGCTTGTCCTTGATGGTGCAGTTCCAGACCGCCTCGAACTTGTGACGGGACTCGTCGTTAACCACCAGCTGGTAGCCGGGGAGGACGTTGGGCAGGGCGCCCATATCGCAGGCCCCCTGGACGTTGTTCTGGCCCCGCAGCGGACTGAACCCCGTCCCCTCCCGGCCGATATTGCCGGTGAGCATCAGCAGGTTGGCGATGCTTTTCACGTTGTCCGTGCCGGTGGTGTGCTGGGTGATACCCATACCGTAGAGAATACACGCCCTCTCGGCGCCGGCGAATAGCCGCGCCGCCCGGATAATATCGGCTTTGGAAACGCCGGTTATTTCCCCGGCCATCTCCGGGGTATATTTCTTTACGGTAGCCGCCATCAATTCGAAATCTTCGGTACGCTCCTCGACGAACTTCTTATCATAGAGGCCTTCTTCAAGGATGACATTCATCATGGCATTAAGCAGGGCCACGTCGGTGCCCGGCTTCTGTCGCAAGTGAATGGCTGCTTTCTTGGCGAGTTGGATAGTGCGCGGGTCGGCTACAATCAGCTTGGCGCTGCCAGAGCGCACCGCCTGACGGACGTAGCGCCCGATGATGGGGTGGCACTCGGTGGTGTTGGAGCCGATGACGAAAAGGAGGTCGGCTTTCTTAAAATCGGCGATGGAGTTGCTCATAGCGCCATCTCCGTAGGCTGCGGCCGCACCGGCCACTGTGGAGGAATGTCAGAGACGGGCGCAGTGGTCGATGTTGTTGGTGCCGATAACCGCCCGGGCGAATTTCTGCACCAGGTAGTTTTCTTCGTTGGTGAACTTGGCCGAACTCAAGACTCCCAGGGCATCCGGCCCGTGTTCCGCTTTAATTCTCAAGAGCCTGTCCGCCACGAGGTCGAGGGCTTCATCCCAGGTGGCCTCGCGGAAGATGTCCTTAAAATTTCCGTTGACCTCGACATCCTTGCTCCAGCCATCTTTCCTTATCAGAGGCCTGGCCAAGCGGTCGGGGTGACTGACGAAGTCGAAGCCGAACCGCCCCTTGACGCAGAGTCCACCTTTATTGACGGGACTGTCTTTATCACCCCGCACGGATACTACTTCATTGCCGCGGACGCCCAGATAGATGGAGCAGCCGACGCCGCAGTAGGGACAGACCGTTTTTACGTAACGCGTTGCCTGCTTCGTGGCCTTGGGAATAAGGGCTCCGGTGGGGCAACGCTCCAGGCATTCGCCGCAGCCTTCACAGATGGATTCCAGAAGAGGTTTGTCTCCGAAGGTGCTCACCTTGGCCGAGTTACCCCGAAAAGCCAGGTCGATGGCGCCGACACAGGCAATCTCATTGCAGGCACGCACGCACCGACCGCAAAGGATACATTTATTAAGGTCGCGGGTAAAGGCGGGGTGACTATCATCCAGAGGGAGCGTCGTCTTGCTCTTCCGCATCCGGTCGAAGTGCGCCTGCTCGACACCGAGGTAGCGCGCTACCGTCTGGAGCTCGCAGTTCTGGTTCTTGCCGCAGGTAAGGCAATCGCCGTGGTGGTTGGCCATGATAAGCTCCATGGTGATACGGCGCGACTGGTTTACGGCGGGCGTCTCGGTATGGACAACCATGCCGCCAGTCGCCGGCGTGGTGCAGGAAGTAGGCAGGCCGCGCATTTTCTCTATTTCCACGATGCAGAGGCGGCAGGCCCCGTAAGGCTTGAGGTCAGCATCGTAGCAGAGGGTGGGGATAAAGACACCGGCCTTCTGGGCTGCTTCGAGCACCGTAGTCCCCTCCGGTACTTCGATCTTTATGCCATCAATGGTCAGGGTGATGGTCCCCAGTTTTTTCTCACCGGCTACAGTTGAGCTAGTTATCGTCATCGGTTGCCTCCATTACCATCAAATAGCCTCGGTTTTTAATTTTTACCGCCTACGGGAACGGGCTCGGCGGGAGCCTCAACAGGTTTCCCGGAGGTCTTAGCCACGGCCCCGAACTTGGCCGGGCAGGCATCCAGGCAGCTTCCGCATTTAATACATTTACTCTGGTCGATAACATGCACCATCCGCTTGCCACCTTTAATAGCTTCGGCAGGGCAGGCGCGGGCGCAGATACCGCAGCCCTGGCATTTTGCGGGGTCGATATAATAGGATACCAGCGCTTTGCAGGCCAGCGCCGGACAGCGTTTTTCATTTATATGGGCTTCATACTCGTCCCGGAAGTAGCGGATAGTGGTCAGCACCGGGTTGGGAGCCGTCCCGCCCAGGGCGCAGAGGGAACCGTTCTTTACGGCTTCGCCCAGCTCCAGGAGCAGCTCAATGTCTCCTTCTCTGCCGTTACCGCTGACGATGTCCTCCAGTATGTCCAGCATCTGCCGGGTGCCCCAGCGACACTGGATGCACTTGCCGCAGGACTCAAGCTGGGTGAAGGTCAGGAAATACCTGGCCACGTCCACCATGCAGTTATCTTCATCCATGACCACCATGCCACCCGACCCCACGATAGAGCCGGCCGCCGCCAGCGATTCGTAATCGACCGGGGAATCGAGGAAGCTGGCGGGCAGGCATCCGCCCGAAGGCCCGCCGGTCTGCACGGCTTTGTACTCCATGCCTCCCTGTATTCCGTCGCCGATGCCGTAGATGATTTCACGCAGGGAAATACCCATGGGCACCTCGATGAGGCCGGCCTGGTTGACCTTGCCCACCAGCGAAAATGTCTTGGTGCCCCGGCTTTTCTCGGTGCCGTAACCGGCGTACCAGTCCGCTCCCTTCTGCATGATGGCGGAAGCGTTGGCCCAAGTCTCCACGTTATTAATGTTGGTAGGTTTGCCCCAGAGCCCGGAGTTGGCCGGGAAAGGCGGGCGGGAGCGGGGCATACCCCGGTTACCCTCGATGGAGGCCATCATGGCGGTCTCCTCGCCGCAGACAAAGGCGCCGGCGCCTTCCTTAATCTTGATATGGAAGTTGAAACCGGAACCCATGATATTATCGCCGAGCAGTCCGCACTTCTCCATCTGCTCCAGGGCTACCTTCAGCCGCTGGATGGCCAGCGGGTACTCGGCACGGATGTAAATATAGCCTTCGGAAGCTCCGATGGCATAGGCGCCGATGAGCATCCCCTCCAGGACGGCATGGGGGTCTCCCTCCAGCACCGCTCTATCCATGAAAGCCCCGGGGTCGCCTTCATCGGCATTACAGATAATATATTTCCGGGTGCCGGGGGCATCGTGGCAGAACTGCCACTTGAGTCCGGTGGAGAACCCGGCGCCGCCGCGACCCCGCAGCCCGGACTTTTTAATTTCATCGATAACCTGCTGCTGTTTCATCCGGAGCGCTTCGGCCAGTCCATCGTAACCTCCGTTGGCGATATACTGGTTGATATCGGCGGGGTCGATATTCCCGCAGTTGCGCAGGGCAATGCGTACCTGTGGCTTGAGCACGGGCAGGTCGAAGAGCCGCGGTATTCCGTCGATATTGCCTTCGCCGCGGGTGCCCAGGGCGAGGTCAGGGCGGGGATTATCCCCTGCCAGATAGTCCCGGACAATCTCGGACATAAGCCCCGGCGTAAGATTCCCGTAAAAAACGCTGGGTTTGCCGGGCCTGGCTATCTCTACCAGGGGCTCGGCATAGCAGAGGCCGATACAGCCTACCTGGATAATATCCGCCTGCAGACCTTTCCTGTCCAGCTCTTTACGGAGGGTCTTGAGTATGTCCTCGGCGCCGGCGGCTATGCCGCAGGTACCCGTGCCGATTAGTATGCGGGGCTTCGAACTATCCTGCATCGTTTTCCATTGTGAAATTGCTTGCTTTTTTATCTCTTCGAAATTCATCACGTCCCCCTAAGTATTGCTCCTAGTCCTTGCGACCCAGAATCTCTTTCGCTTTGTCGGGCGTCATCCGGCCGTACACCCTGTCGTTAACGACCATCACCGGCGCCAGCGCACAGGAACCGAAGCAGGCGACCGTCTCCAGTGTGTATTCCATATCGGGCGTCGTTTCTCCGTCCTTGATGCCCAGCAGCTTCTCTACTTCATCCAGCAACCGGGGAGAGCCGTTAACATAGCAGCCCGTGCCACGGCATACCTTAATGACGTTCCGCCCCACGGGCACGAATTTGAACTGGGCGTAAAAAGTAGCTACCCCGAAGACGGTGCATTCCGGCACGTCGACAAACGCCGCTATCCGGCTCATCGCTTCTTCGGGCAAATAGCCGAAGACCTGCTGGACCTGCTGTAATATCGGGATTAACTCGGCTTTTTCGCCGGTAAACGACGCCAGCGCCTTATCCACTTTAGCCGCTACGCTATTCTCGTCTTTCTTAGCAATCGTCCTGGTATCCTGCTTTGCTTCAGCCATACTCATTGAAGACCTCACTTTAATTACCACTTTTCCTGTTGAAGGCGGCACCATATCCAGGTGCTCATTCGCTTGTCCAGCTTGCCGACCCATGATTCTATCCGGCGCAGATCACCCGATGCCAGCGCCGCCATCTCTTCCGAAGTCAGGTCGTACTCTTTAAGCACTCTGACCGGGTCTTCGGCCAGCCGGGCCAGAAACTTATGGTCATCCGCAGCCCGACCCAGTATCTGAAGGATGGCTTCTCTGCCGGAGGGAGCCTTCTCTTTCTTTATCTCGATGGCATGGGTGGACAGGTCTTTTTCCAGCTCATCGAGCACTGTTGAGATGCTAACAAAATCTTCGTCCCGCGCGCTCTCCATAAGCATCGCCTCCTTTAGATTTCTCCATTTTCAGGGTAACATTAAAGTAAGCTCGTTCCATCCAGCTTCTGGCCTAATCTTGACTGTCACCATGGCCTATTTCCCGACTAGGCAATTAGTGCATTTTTATCCATGCCGGCACCCATTACCGGGGCTTCCTCAAGCTATAAACATGCCGGTCCTTTGAACTATTCATCATGGCGGACTATAATGGGAATGAGTGACAGAACCACCCCCGGCCACAGTCTGTAAATGAACAAGATAAAAGTTTTAATTGCCGATGACCATGCGCTGTTCCGCGAGGGGACGCACAGCCTGATTGACCAAGAGAAAGACATGGAGGTCGTCGGTGAAGCCAGTGACGGAGAAGAGGCCATCAAGCTGGTGAACGAACTTCACCCCCATATTGTCCTGATGGATATCGCCATGCCCAGGGTCAACGGCATCGAGGCGACCCGGCGGATTAAAATCGACTACCCGGCAACAGCCGTATTGATTTTAACCGCCTACGATAACGACCAGTATATCGTGGCGTTGCTGGAGGCGGGGGCTGCCGGATACCTTCTTAAAAACGTCAGCGGCAGCGACCTGGTCAATGCCATCCGCTCCGTACATGCCGGTGAAGCCGTGCTCCACCCCGCCATCGCCCAGAAGGTCTTCAGTCGCTTCGGCGCGACCGGCCGGCAGTCGGAGGAGCAAACGCAGCTGGCCGAGATCAGCGAACGAGAAATGGAGATATTAAGGCTGGCCGCAAAAGGCATGAGCAACCAGGATATTGCCACACAGCTCTACCTGAGCCGCCGCACGATACAGGCGCATCTGGCCAATATCTTCCGCAAGATGGACGTGGGCTCGAGGACGGAAGCCGTGCTGCAGGCCTTGAGGAAAGGCTGGCTGGGCCTGGACGATTTAGCATAGTACTAAAAAACGATAGGACTACGCTGGTGAAGAATTTTTACAGGGTGCCGCATTTCTGGATTATCCTGGCTATCATGACCTTCGGAGCGCTTATCTACTATGCCGACCGAATTCCGTGGCTTCAGACAATATTACCCCAGATGCCTATTCAGCTCGCCCGGTATTCAACGTACCGCATCCTTTCCATCATCCCGGTAGCTTACGCCGCCTTCGCCTTCGGGTGGAGGGGCGGGGTGATATCGGCGGTGCTAATCGGCCTGGCGCTTTTGCCGCGCGCCGTACTCTTATCCCCCCAGGCGGAGGCGGTAGCCGAGACGACTGCCTTCTTTTTCATCAGCCTGCTGGTTACCTGGTTGATTTACCGTCAGCAAAGGGCATTCGACCAGCTGGAAAAGGCCAAGGAAGAGCTTCAGGCAAATGTCGAGGTCATTAAAGAGGACAAAAAAAGGCTGGACGGCCTCAACCGGATATCAAGCACCGTCTCGGAATCGCTGGAGCTGAGCACTGTTTTAAGCAATGCCATCGACAACGTAGTGGATGTTATGCAGGCTGAAGTCGCCTGGATATTTCTCCTGGATGAAAAAAGCAGCGAGCTTTCCCTGGCGGCTCACCGCGGTTCGTCCGAGGAACTCTCCCGGGGGGTGGATAAGCTCAAACTGGGCGAAGGTTTCAACGGCCGGGTAGCACAGTCAGGCCAACCCTTGTTTGTCGAAGACGCCTCCCAGGACCCCCGGCTTACCCGGGAAGTGGTCAGCAAGTTCAAACTACGCTCCACCCTTATCGTGCCGATAAGCTCTAAAAGAAAGGTCAACGGCACCCTCTGTATCGCCATGAGCAGCTACCGCCGGTTCCAGCCGGAGGAAGTAGAACTGCTTACGGCCATGGGTAACCAAATCGGCGTGGCCGTGGAGAACGCCCACCTCTATCAACAACAGCAGGTTACAGCCCAGCAGCTGCGGATATCCGAGGAGCGTTACCGGGGCCTCTTTGAAAATTCCATCGATGCGCTTTTCCTCTGCTCGACGACGGCGCGGATAATCTCTATCAACCGGGCCTGCGAGCAGCTTACCGGCTATACACTGAAGGAACTAGCGTCTACCGCATTCTACGACCTTTTTTCCGGTGAAAGCAAAGAAAAAATCAGGCAACTTTTTTCAGAAAAACTGGAGCAGATATCGGCGGGCGGCATCGAGGAGGCCCGTTTAACCAAGAAGAACGGCACAGAAGCGTACGTGGAGCTGCGGGTCAGTCCCCTGCTCAGGAGAAACCAGATAATCGGCCTGCAGGTCATCGCCCAGGACGTAACCGAGGAGAAGCAACTGCGGCAGAACATGGAATACTATATCAAACAGGTAACTAAAGCCCAGGAAGACGAACGACTACGCATTTCCCGGGAACTTCATGATGACACGGCCCAGGTCCTGGCCACCCTCTCGCGCGGGCTTGACTCTCTCAGCACGGGAGAAAAGAAGCTGGCAAAGCCGGTGATTGAGCGACTGCAAAAGCTACACCAGATGGCTGATTCCGCTCTCAACGAGGTACGCCGTTTCAGCCAGGACCTCAGACCGTCGATACTTGACGACCTGGGACTGGTGCCGGCGCTGGAATGGCTCATTACCGACCTTGAGAAGGCCTGGGGCATAGCTACAAAAGTGGGCATCACGGGCAGCCGGCGTCGGCTTACCCCGGAGATAGAACTTACCGTCTTCCGCATCGCCCAGGAAGTGCTGAGCAATATCAGGAGGCATTCGCAGGCTTCTTCGGTTGAGATGAGCCTGGACTTCGGCGCTGACGCCCTGACGCTGATAATACATGACAACGGACAGGGTTTCAATGTCCCCGAGAGAACGAGCGACCTCGCCCTATCCGGGAAACTCGGTATCATCGGAATGCGGGAAAGGGCCCGCCTGATCGGGGGCACTTTAATCGTGCAATCGGAAAAGGGCGCCGGCACCACCATAACCCTCAGAATTCCGAATTAGACCGGCGTGTAAAATCTTGATTTCCGTCGTATTCCCTCAGATTCTAAGTCGCATACCTTCGTACGCCAGGGTAATGGGAATATCCAGCTTCTTACTTACTGCGGCTAACTCTTTCTTAATTTCCGCCTCGAGGCTGGTATCCATGTGGACGGCGATTACCCGGGGCAGGTAGCCCTTGCACTCCCGGAAGCTGATTAATTCCTGCTCAAGCAGAAAAGGGGTAAGATGGGCTGTCTTCCTGGCAAACTCCTCGTGGTCGTTAGGCAGGGTTACGTCGATAATTAATAGCTGCGGAGATATATGCCGCCAGCAATCCGACAATTCCGGGCCGGTATCCGCCGTGTAGAATACGGCCTTCCCCTGTTTATCGCTGACCTGATAGCCAACGGTGATGCCGAAATGATTCACCGGTACAGCCAGGATGCTATGACCGTCAACTTTCTGCGGCTCGAAGGGTTCAACTACGTTAAAATGAACGGTCGGTTTTGCCTCGGGTATTTTCTGGAACTGAGGGTAAACCTTCCCATTCAGCAGGTGGGTTTTAACAATATCACATACCACAGCCGTGGAATATACCTGGATACTGGCGCCGCACCGGAAAAGGTTCAGGGCAATCCCGGGAATATCCCGAATATGGTCGAAGTGCTGATGGGTTAAAACAACTGCGTTGATTTTCTGCTGCTCCTGGATAGAAAGGCTGGACGTTAGCCCGCCGGCATCTATAGCCAGAGTGCCGTCGATGAGAAAACAAACACAGCTGGACGTCATCGATTCGCAATTGTGTGCGCCAAGAATACGGATATCCATTATTTATTCCCCGCTATCTCCTTATAACAGGTCCCGTGGCCTTTATCCTTCCCGGAGTCCATTTACAGTCAATTATTTGATGATTATTTACCGGTATTCAGGCGAAGTCCCGCAATAAAAGCTTTTACAGCCACGGGGCAGAACTGACTACCGGAGCAATCATGCAGTTCTTTGACGGCATGGTCGACGGTTAAAGCGGCGCGATACGAACGGTCGGTGGTCATGGTATCAAAAGCATCGGCCACGGCTATTAAGCGAGCCCCCAGCGGAATTGCCTCACCCTCGAGACCGTTGGGATAGCCTCTCCCGTCATACTTTTCGTGGTGATAGTGTACAAGCTCGCTGGCCTTTTCCAGGAAGGGGATTTCTCTCAATAAGTTGGCCCCGATAGTGGGGTGCTCACGTATTATCTCCCATTCCGATTCGGACAGAGAGCCGGGTTTATTCAGTACCGTAGAATCTACGGATATTTTACCGATGTCATGGAGAATACCCGCGTACTCCAGAGTCTCCATTTCCTCGGCGGTAAACGAAAGGTAAGCGCCTGCCAGCAAGGTGTATTCCATCACCCGCTGGGAATGCCCGCGGGTATACGGATCTTTAGCATCAATGGCTGCCGCCAGTGTTTTAATGGTGTTCTTATAGGCATCAAGTACGGTCTGGTGCAGCCTGGTGTTTTCAATCGCCATCGCAGACGTATTTGCGACCGAAACGACGGCTTCCAGGTCCTGCTCTTCGAATTCGCTCCCATCCCGTTTATTCAGTACCTCAATGACACCCAGGATTTTGTGATGTACCGACAGCGGCGCACAGACAAGAGACTTCGTGCTGAAGCCGGTAGTATCATCAATCATTTTGTGAAAATTCTCGCTCCGCCTGACGTCATTTACTATCAACGGTTTGCCCGTACGGGCTACCTGTCCGGCAATACCGTACTGAGTACTGAGTTTCACCTGCCGCAACGCTTTGCCTACCGGGCCTGAGGCAACCTCGAAGTACAATTCCTGGTCGTTGTTTCTAAATAGAAGTATCGAGGCTGCCGAGGCGTTAAGAGTCTGCTGGGTCATTTTTATCACCTGTTCCAGCATCTCTGTCATGCGCGGAACCGACCCGACCTTCTTGCTTACCTCGTAAATCAGTTCCAGCCTCGCCTTATTTTCGCGTTCGACGCGGCCGGGCAATGCCGTGGCGGGTTGTGATTTTCCCGGGCTATATACCATCGATTATCCCCTCGCTTCCTGGTCCAGCCTCAGACACTAGTTTGACACCGCTACGTTTTCAAGACTGCGAAATATCTCTTTGTTTTTATCCGTTAACCTTTCAAATTCTGCTTTGGCTACCCACACCAGCTCATTATCGCCCACCCCACGAATAGAAACATATTTGGGTAGAAAATGCCGTGCGTATTCGACAGACATATGTTCTCTAACCTGGAAACCGCGGTGAGGGAAGGCAAACGATAAGGAGCCCAACCGTGATAACCTGGAAGCGTTGTTTATGCAATGGCCGACATAATCCTTGCCGTTCCCCACGCTGAAGACCTTGCCGCGTGCCAGGCCGCACCTGAGAACAACCGGCGGTTTATTCACAGCCATGCTTATCCTGGGATAAAATTCGCTCCTGTAGGCAAGGCAGATTTCATATAGTTTCGCCGCTATCCTGCAGATTTGGCCTTCCGTCATCCTGCGGGCATTCCAGAGAACCAGGAGCCCGTCTCCTAAAAACTTCACCAGGATGGGTAGCTCCGCCCAGAACGAACTGCGGTTCCCGTAGTCCGCTTCAGTCAGCCCTCTCCTGACACTGCTGAAGAACCATTCCAGGAAATCGTTGAGAAATCTGGGAATGGCGAGATATGAGTCTACCTGGTTGCAGAAATTCGTAAAGCCGGTGAGGTCAAAGACAGCAGCTATCGCCTCTTTCTCCTGGCAGGGAGCACTGATATCGCCGAGGTCCAGCATAGAGGGATTAAATCTCCTGATAATATCATTATTAATCAGTCTTATCCCGGTTTGCTGCGGGTTAACAGTCGCGACTCTCGGCTTGGCAGCTCTGACTCGCCTTACTATAACTCTTTTCATAATACATCCTTATGTAATTACTACGTTCCTGAATATAAGATTTTTATACTAAATCATCATCGATAGCCTGCAGGCATTTAAGCAGACTACTTCTAATGTGTTAATATTAACCCCGAGTTGATAAACAAAACATAAACATAGCCGAGAAGTGTCTAAACATTCCGTTAACAATAATGAAGGAAAGCAATGATACACTGTAAACAGGATAATATCGACCGTAGAAATATCTTCCGGTTCACCGACGATACGGGTTCGTTTTACTTTTAGTCGGCTACGGTTTTATAATAACACGTGACCAAAAATAACCAGCCCTCAATGAACGTTAGAATAGCCATAAGAGAAGATAGTACTTTCGTGAAAAGGCATTGACAAAAGTACGGTCATGGTGATAATATATATTAAGCGGTAAACGGCTACCGTATTCCGTATTCTGGAAGGCTGAATGAAAAAAGTCTTTGTTAATGAACAGGTCTGTATCGGCTGCCGACTCTGCGAGGTCTATTGCCGGTTAAAGCATTCCCGGTCCAAAGACCTGGTTAAGGCCTTTAAGAAAGAGTCCCCCCGGCCTTTGCCGCGAGTCCGTGTAGATGAAAGCGGCATCGTGTCCCTCTCGGTGCGCTGCCAGCACTGCGATGATGCCCCCTGTATTCGGGCATGCCTGACCGGCGCTCTATCCCGCGACCCTTCGACTTCCCTGGTAACCGTGGACGAAGAGCGCTGCATCGGCTGCGGCACATGTTGCCTCGTCTGCCCGCTGGGCATTCCGAAGCTGGATACGGCACAGAAAAAGATGGTCAAGTGCGACCTCTGCCAGGATGAGGAAATCCCGGTATGCGTCGCCAATTGCCCGAACGAGGCGCTTTCATATGCGGAAGTCGAGGAAGCTTTAATTTAATCTGGTGGTAACTAAATGGTAGCGACCAAGAAAATAAAATACCTGATTATCGGAAACTCGGCCGGCGGTATCGGTGCCGCCGAGGCAATTCGCGAGGTAGATAAGACCGGGGCTATCACCATCGTCTCCGACGAGCCCTATCCGGCTTATTCGAGGCCGCTCATCTCCGAGTACCTGGCTCACCCCTACCCCATCGAAAAGATGGCTTACCGCAAGCCTGATTTCTACGAGAAGAACAACATCAAGACTCTTCTCGGGGAGAAAGTGATTCGGGTCAATCCCGGCGAGCGCACGGCCAGGCTGGAAAGCGGGACAACGCTGGCTTGGCAGAAACTGCTGCTGGCCACCGGCGGCACGCCTATTTTGCCCGCTATGGAAGGCAACCGGTTAAAAGGCGTCTTTACCTTTAACAGGCTCGACGATGCCAAAGCTATCGACGGGTTCCTTAACCGGCACCGGCGAAAGGTCAAGGCGGTGGTTATCGGCGGGGGCCTGATAGGCGTCAGCGTCACCGAGGCGCTGAGTCGGCACCTCGTTGACGTGGTCATCGTCGAGATGAAGGACTGGATTCTCAACACGATTCTCGACGAAGAGGCGGCTGCCATAGAGGCGAAAGCCCTGGAACAGACCGGCGTTACCATCATCACCGGCCATACCTTCGCCAGCATCAACAGCAACCTGCCCGGCGAGGTGAGCAGCGTCACCCTCGATGACGGACGGTTTATCCACTGCGAAATGGTCATTATCGCCATCGGCGTGCGACCCCGCCTGGAAGCGGTTGCCGAAAGCGGTATCAAGATAAACCGCGGCATTGTCGTCGACCGCCGCATGGCGACGTCCGCTCCCGGTGTCTATGCCTGCGGCGATGTTGCCGAGGCTTACGATTTTGTCTACGGAGAAAACCGGCTCACCCCCATCTGGCCGAACGCTTACGAAGGGGGCAGGGTCGCCGGCCTTAACATGGCGGGTAAACGTGCGGAATATCAGGGCGGGACCGCCATGAACGCCCTGAAGTATTTCGGTATAAATATCGTCTCGGCCGGAATGGTGACACCACCCGATGACAGCTATGAGACCCTTATTAACAGATACGACGGCATCTACCGGAAGGTGATAATTAAGAACGGTAAATTAGCCGGGCTGGTCTTTGCCGGCGATATCGAGAAGTCGGGCATCGTCTATAATCTGATGAAGGACGGCGTAAACGTCAGCGGCTTCAAAGAAGTCCTCATCGCCGACGATTTCGGGCTGGCTTCCCTGCCGGAGTCGGTCTGGAAGGACCGTCTGACCGGTTCGCCTCCTGAGGGCACTCCGGTGGTGACCCACATTGAAAAGCCGGAGGAGGGTGTTATCGGGGACTAGCGTTTTTACCCGAAAGGAACGACTATGAGAGACCTGGCAAAGATTAATAATACCTATCATGACGACAAGGTAATCGATGCCTGTGCGATATTCGGCGCTATGGATACGGCGGGCAAGAGGTTCTCCGGGGAGAGCGTCATTAAAGCAATTGCCAATATGCATGACCGCGGTAACGGCCTGGGCGGAGGCTTTGCGGTATATGGCCTTTACCCCGAGCATGCCGACCTCTATGCCTTTCATATCATGTTTCTCGATAATAAAGATAAACAGGAAACGGAAGAATTCCTGCATAAAAACTTTACCGTTATCCGCGAAGAAGAAGTACCCACCCGGCCGACGGCCGCGATTAAAAATACCCCGCTGGTATGGCGCTACTTCCTGGACGTACCCAAAAAGCTGCCGGGGAACCTGTCTGTAGACGATTATATAGTTAAAAAGGTCATGGATATTAATACCAGCGCCAACGATAGTTTCGTTTTCTCCAGCGGCAAGAATATGGCCGTGTTTAAAGGGGTAGGTTACCCTGAAGAACTGGCCGAATATTTCCGACTGGAAGAGTACCGGGGCTACCTGTGGACGGCGCACGGGAGGTTCCCGACCAATACAGCGGCCTGGTGGGGCGGGGCGCACCCGTTCTCGATTCTGGACTGGACGGTGGTGCACAACGGCGAGATTTCATCCTACGGGATAAACCGCCGCTTCCTGGAACAGTACGGCTACCAGTGCACCATGCAGACCGATACCGAGGTTATCGCTTATGCCGTCGACCTGCTCATGCGCCAGCACAATCTGCCGCTGGAAATAACCGCCAAAGTGCTGGCGGCCCCCTTCTGGGACGAAATCGATAGGATGCCTCCGAAAGAGCAAGCACTCGCGAGGGCATTGCGTCAGGTATACGGCAGCCTGCTCCTGAACGGGCCTTTTGCCGTAATTATCGCCCGCCAGGGGGAAATGATAGGGCTGACCGACCGCATCAGGCTGCGGCCGCTGACCGTCGGAGAGAAAGGCAATATGCTGTACCTGTCATCGGAGGAATCGGCCATCCGCCTGATATGCCCCGACCTCGATAAAGCCTGGATTCCCATGGGCGGCGAACCGGTCATCGGCAGACTGCAAAAAGAGCCCCGCCCACGACCGGAAACCGCCGGGGATAAAATAACGGTCGTGGAGTCTGTATAACACGGGGAGGAGCGATACGGACGCAGGGGAGGAGCGGAGACAATGAAGACCTATATTGCACCAAAATTTAAAATAAACAGAGACAAGGACCGATGTATCCAGTGCCAGGTCTGTGTCAACCAGTGCAGCTTCGGTGCTAATTACTACGACGCCGAAGACGACGAGGTAAGGAGCCTCGAAGAGAACTGTGTCGGCTGCCAGCGCTGCGTCATTTTCTGCCCTACCCGGGCACTAACTATAGAATATAACCCGCTGGACTACCGCGGCAACCAGAACTGGCGTCCCGAGATTATCGAGGATATTACCAAGCAGGCGGAGACCGGGGGTGTGCTGTTGACCGGCATGGGCGATGATAAGGGCCAGCGCATTTACTGGGACCATCTGGTGCTCAATGCCAGCCAGGTAACCAATCCTTCCATTGACCCGCTGCGTGAGCCAATGGAAATCATCACCTATCTGGGTAAAAAACCGGAACGGATAGAGGTTGACACAGACTTAAATCTGAAGACAGAACTGGCCAACCAGGTCAAACTTGATGTGCCGGTCATGTTTTCGGCGATGTCCTACGGCGCCGTGAGCCTCAACGTGCACGAGTCTCTGGCCAGAGCCGCCACGGAAATGGGTACCCTGTGGAACACCGGCGAGGGAGGTCTTCATCACCAATTATATAAGTACG
>DATLAD010000137.1:0-2418 GCA_035527575.1 Dehalococcoidales bacterium | reverse complement strand
TGCTTATCCCGCAGGTCTTACCCCACCAAGGTTTCCCCCCTTTCGTAAAGGGGGACTAAGGGGGATTTCAAGCTCCCCAAAGGGGGCGTCTAAGAGGGGCGAAGCCCCTCTTTCAAATTATTCCCCCTTCCCTTCAACAATATTAAAGGAAAGGGGGATACAGGGGGATAGGTTCACCTGAAAAAACAGGGGGTGAGGTTAATACGGTGAAGCAACTAAAACCAAACATAACCGAAAATGCCGTTATTGACAAAAACAGAAAAAGGAGTATAATCTTACTCGCACGTAACATGAACGAACCTTAAAACACATTACCAGCGTGTAGGGGCAGATGATAGGCAGGCAATAAGGGGTGCCGGTACCGCTTTAATGGCGGTGGCTGGTGCCCTTTTTTTATTTAGGTAATATAGAAAGATAAAGGAGGTAATGCCTATTGAATATAAAGAGTCAAATTGCTACGTAGATGTTTTAACTGCATCCTCAAAATATTAAAAAGTAAAGGAGTCAATACCATGTCTACAGCCCAGAACAAAGCAAGTGTCCGCCGCCTGAATGCAGCAATGAACAAAGGAGATTTTTCGATATTGCCTGAGCTTTTCGCTCCAAATTATGTCTTCCATACCACCCCGGAGGTCAAAGGTCCTGAGGCTTTAAAGCAATCTTTCACCGCGCTGAGAAACGCTTTCCCGGACTATAAAGAAAAAATTGAACATATGGTCGCGGAAGGGGAAATGGTGGCTGTTTTTTATACACTTCAGGGTACATTCAAGGGCAAGTATGGGGACATGGCTCCGACGGGTAAGAAAATGACAATAACAAATGCCGTCTTAGCCCGCTTTAAAGGCGATAAGCAGGTCGAGGCGTGGCAATATATCGACTCTCTTGAGTGGTATCGCCAGTTGGGTATGCCCATTCCTCCGGCGTAGGGTTGATAAAAATTATCTATTTGTGGCTTGGCCGGTTGTTCAGCAGGTGCTCGCGGCACTGCTGGATGAAAGCTTCGAATCTTATCGACTCGCCGGGGTCTTTAGTCCCCTCCACCACCACGTTTAAGACGGGCAGGCCGTAGTCCTGGCGGAACTGGTGCAAAAGCAGGCTCACGATTGTCCCCGGCATGCACCCGAACGGTATGATATTCACGATGCCGTCGAAGCCGTGCTCGGCGTACTCCACGACTCTCCCCATGCTCAGGATAGCTTCTCCCTCGACGGCGGGCGTCAGGTACTTATGGCCGCGGTCGAGTATTGCCTGCGTGGGCTGCTCGCGGGCGAACGACTCTATGGAGCTATCGAACTGCTTCCTCAAAGGCTCGGCGACGTTCTCCTGGACAATATCGGTGAGTTTCTGCCGGGCCCAGTCGCGCCAGCCGCCTTCCAGGTGGAGTCGATTCCGCCGCTTCCGCTGGTGGTCGATGTAGTCCAGCCATTCCTCAAGCGGCGGCACGCCGCACTGGGCTCCCAGCGCTTCCAGTTTGCGTATCAGCAGGTCGTTGGCGAACTGGTTGCTGCGGACGAATATCTCACCGACGATGCCGATGCGCGGCCTGGGCGTGCCGGTATCTATTTTTATCGCTTGAAAAACGTCCCTGATACGGCCGGACAGCTCTTTTAGCGCACCGCCGTCCTGCCCGGTGTTTTTAATCAGGGTATGCAGCCACTCTTTATAGACGGCATCGGTATCGCCCCTGTTTACCTCGTAGGGTCGCCTCTCCAGCACCATCTTCTGCATGGAGTCGAGGACGGTGATAGCTCTCCATGCATGGAGTCGGAAACCACGTCCCAGAGACGCCATATCTTTATGGTAGCCGCCGGTCTGGTCGAAGACGAGTACGGGTACCTGCTGCAGTCCCAGTTCGTCGAGTATCAGGCGGTGGAGCCGGTTATACTGTCCGAACCGGCACGGGCCGCTGGCCGCGGGCATGAAGAAGGCGGCATGGTCGGGGTCGAAGTCCGGCGCCATCGTCTTCTTGACGATATCCCCGCTGGTGATGATGCTGGGATAGCATTCCTTGCCCGTTGTGTATTTCCTTCCTATCTCCAGGGTAAGCTCGTCCGATTCCGGCAGAGGTTCGGCGTCGACGCCGCAGTGTCTCATGGCGGCGGCCAGGACATAGCCGTGGTCGATCATATAGGGCACATAGACGCGCCGTGTGTTGGTGTGGTTGGAGGATATGCTGACGAGCGGTATATACTTGCTGGTGCCGCGTGTCCTGGCGTTGCGTATCGTATCGATAAAAGCCTCGCAGCGGGTGATGATGCCGGCGTCGGCGGAGTGCTCGTCGATTTCTATGGTGAGGAAGGGCTTACCCTCGGTCTCCTTGCCGAAGTACTTGAGCATATATGAGTCCGGCCCGCAGGCAAAGTTGGTGACATAGAGGCCGAACAGGCGTGGGTCGCGGGCAATCATCCTGGCGGCGCA
>DATLAD010000136.1:0-4129 GCA_035527575.1 Dehalococcoidales bacterium | reverse complement strand
CAAAAACATGCCACGCCCGATACTAACCTCCCTGCTGCTTAACTACGTGGTGCTGGGGGGTTTAATTTTGCTTATGGCCTGGTGGCTGATAGATGACAGAGAACTATGGACGGGATTTGTCGTCCTGGCCACGATCCCTCCCGCGGTGGCGGTGGTACCGTTCAGCTATGCACTGGGTGGTAACACCTTCTTTTCGCTAATGGGCATGGCGGGAGCTTACTTGGCAGCGCTGGTGCTTATGCCAGTCGCAATGGCGTTGTTCCTCGGGGTTGATTTCTTTGAGCCGGTAAAATTGTTGCTTATCCTTGGAGAGCTAATCCTGATTCCAATAGTCGTTTCTCGAATATTGCTCGCCACCAAACTGGACAAACGTATTGCCAAATGGCGGGGTACCATGGTCAACTGGAGTTTCTTCGTCGCGCTCTTCACTATAGTCGGGTTAAACCGGCAGGCTTTCTTCGGGGAGTTTGACATTCTTCTCAGGATTATAATAATCGCCGTCGCTACTTCTTTCGTTCTGGGCTATATTATTGAGCTCGTCACCAAGGCTCTGCGTGTAGACCGGGCGACCAGCATCAGCCTGACACTGATGGGCACATTGAAGAACTACGGACTAGCCAGCGGCATCCTGCTGACACTTTTCGGGGAGAGAGCCGCGATTCCAGCGTCCGTCTGCACCGTATTCGGTATTTCAATGCTGGTCTGGCTGGGATTTCACTTTAAGAAAACGGCATAACTGCTATGCTGCTAATCGTTGTAAATAGCGGTGTGCCTGAAGGGCTGCCTTAGCCCCTTCGCCGGCGGCAACGATAATCTGCTTTTCCGGCACGTCAGTGACATCACCGGCGGCATAGAGCCCGGGCATGGTGGTCTCACAGGCACAACTGACAGGCACCTCTCCCCACTTGTTGAGCTTTATGAGCTCTTTTGCGGCATTGGAATTAGGCACCAGGCCAATTTCGATAAATACCCCGGTAACCTTCAAAGTTTTCTTTTCACCGCTCTTGATGTCCTTGATGACGACTCCTGCCACCAAATCCTTACCCTTAATTTCCTCAGTCTGATATTCAATATAAGTATTCAGATTCTTGGCACCGGAAAGTCGGCCAATGAGTACAGGGTCGCCAGTTAACTTGGTTAGCGAAACGAGGTCAACATGCTCGGCAATTTTTACCATGTCGAGAGCTGCCTCAAGAGCTGAGTTGCCGCCGCCAACGACTGCCACCTTTTGGCCGGCGAAAACAGGGCCATCACAAATGGCACAATAAGTTACTCCCCTGCCGGTCAGTTCCTTTTCACCCGGCACGCCGAGTTTTCGAGGATTCTTGCCGGTGGTAAAGATGACCACCCTGGCCTGATACTCATTCCCAGCTTCAGTTATAGCTTCAAAGTCTTTTTTAATCTTTTTCAGTTGAGAAACCTTCTCGCCAATTTTCTGGTCAATCGGAAACTGACCCATCTGGGTCTGGAATTTATTGATTAACTCCGGTCCCTCAATAAACTGATAGCCAAGATAGTTCTCAATGCCCCAGGTATTATTTATCTGCCCACCAATATCAACGGTAAGCAATAGAGTTTTAAGCTGCTTGCGAGCCGCATAGACAGCGGCGGCAATCCCAGCCGGACCGCCGCCGATTATCATCAATTCATACATGGCTGCCTCCTAACGCAGAACACGACTGCACCTTCAGCTCTCCCGTGTTATTTACGAGACAGATAGTTTATGAGAGCAGGCTATCTAATTTGGCCTGGTTGAAGCCAACTACAACTTCACCGTCAATAATGATGACGGGGACACCCATCTGCTTTGACTTATCTATCATCTCCTTGGCTTTATCCCTGTCCTTGGCAACATCATAGTCAGTGTAAGAAATTCCCTTTTGGGTCAAGTAATCCTTAGCTCTTTTGCAGTAAGGACAGGTAGGGGTTGAATAGATAACTACTTTTTTCTCCGCCATTTTTCTACCTCCCTGAATTATTTGTGTAATTTTTATTATATCATAAACAATTGTCTCCATATTTGTATGTGATATATGTCATATACAAAGGCAAAATCGTGATATAATTTTATAAAGAGGTAGCGCCAAGTGAGGAGGGAAACAAGTAATGGTAACGGAACAGGATAAAACTCTGAAAGGGCTGCAAACTGCCATCCAGATGGAAATCGACGGTAAGAAGTTCTACCTGAAAGCGAGCCGGGAAAGCAGCAATGAGGCGGGTAAGAAACTGCTAGAGTCTCTAGCCGCGGAGGAAGATACTCATCGGCAGAAGTTTACCGAAATATACGAGGCGATGCGGAGTAAAAAAGCCTGGCCCAAGACAGACTTTAAGCCAGACGGAGGCAGAGGGCTGAGAACCATATTCGGTCGGGCAATCGAGGAGATAGGCGCCAAGAGCAAGGCAGCGGCGACGGAACTTGAGGCGGCAAAAACAGCGACGGATATGGAAAGTAAAACATATGATTTCTATAAAGCCCAGAGCAAGAATACGAGCCTTGATGCGGCACGAGATTTCTACGATGCCTTGGCTGCTGAGGAAAGGGAACACCAGCTAATTCTCCTTGATTACTATGAATATTTGAAAAACCCGGCAGCGTGGTTCGTGAGCAAAGAACATCCATCTCTTGATGGGGGCTAAATAAAAATGAGAGAAGTCAACAACACGCTGGAAATCAAGCAGCTAACGGTAGCGGTAGATGGTAAGGAAATTCTCCACAATGTGAATTTGACCATAAAAACTGGTGAGACACACGTCCTCTTTGGCCCCAACGGCGGTGGTAAAACCACCCTGCTCATGGCGATATTGGGCTTTCCCAAGTACCGGGTGACCAAGGGTAATATCCTTTTCCATGGGAAGGACATAACCGGATTACCTCTGGATGAGAGAGCTCACCTGGGGATTGGCATGTCCTTCCAACGCCCTCCGGTAGTCCGGGGAGTAAAGACCCGGGATATGGTTGCCGCCTGTCTTAAAGAAAGAGGAAACAAGGAAAGCATCGAGCAGCTAGCGGATAAGGCTGACCTGACTGAGTTTCTGGACAGGGATATAAATTACGGGTTCTCCGGAGGGGAAATAAAACGCGCTGAGTTAATGCAGCTTCTGGCACAAAAACCAGAACTGGTTTTACTGGACGAGCCAGAGTCGGGCGTCGACCTGGAGAATATTGTCCTGATTGGCGAACTGATAAACGAACTACTGGAAAAAGATTGCCCAATAAGTAACCGAAAATGCATGGGGCTTATCATCACTCATACCGGTCATATCCTGGACTACGTTAATGCCCGAACCGGCTATGTCATGTGTGATGGCATGATAGGCTGCGAGGGTGACCCTCATGAAATCTTAAAAACGGTTAAGGAAAAAGGGTATAACGAATGTATCCGGTGTATGGTGAGGAGAATGCCGAATGTCTGAGGTAAAAACGCCCACGACCTATAAAGACAAAGCAAAAGCCGCAGCCACCAAACCGGCGGCCCTTGGTGAAGATATTGATTTAAGTAATTACGCCAGCTCAGCTGAGGAACAACCGTACCAAGACGACCCATCGCAACTTCCAGCTAAAGCCAAGGAACAGATGCTGGGGGCAGGAATCATGCTGGACGACCCAAGCCAGAGGTCAGGAACCTTCATCCAGATGGATAACACCCCAGTGCACAGTTCTATCAGGCAGGAAGGGGTAGAGGTGATGGACGTTGGTCAGGCCCTGGAAAAGTACGACTGGATGTCAGACTACTGGTGGCAGGCAGTAGCCGTTGATACGGATAAGTACACTGCCAACGTGGAGTTGAGCCAGCACAGTGGTTACTTTATCCGAGCTCTTCCCAACCAGAAAACAATTTTCCCGATCCAGGCCTGTCTTTACCTATCGAAAGCGCAACTAGCCCAGAACGTGCATAATATCATTATTGCCGAGGAAGACTCGGAACTGCACATCATAACCGGCTGCACCACGGCTTCCAAAGAGGAGCCGGGACTGCACCTGGGAGTTTCCGAGTTTTATATCAAAAGAGGCGCCAAGGTCACCTTTACCATGATACACAGCTGGAATCCAGAGATAGCCGTCCGTCCCCGGACTGTTGCCATCGTAGAAGAGGACGGCCTGTTTCTGAGCAACTACATTCTCATGAAA
>DATLAD010000135.1:0-5817 GCA_035527575.1 Dehalococcoidales bacterium | reverse complement strand
CCAGAAGCCAAGCTGTAACTCGGCCTCGATTAGCTCCGGCGTTTCGGTTTCATCGATTCCGTTTTCCTCCGGCGTTTCAGTCTCATCGATTCCGTTTTCCTCCGGCGTTTCAGTCTCACCATGCCCGTTTCCCGGCTCCTGTGGTTCTCCGGCACAGCCTGCCAGCAGCGAAAAGACGCCGAGCGTACACAACAAAATGAAAATGGTTTTACGCATTTCGTTGCCTCCTTCCGATTACCTTCTCGCGTCCTTGCGGATGAATGGGTATTTAACATCGCTAGAGGTCAGAAGGCCGTAGCGCCCCGGCTTACGGTAGGCGTTTCCCCAGGTCTCGTGTTCCCGGTAGCGCCTCAGCCCGTCCATGTCGAACTCCGCCAGGTAAACACCCTCTTCCTCCCCGGCTTCGACTATCTTTGTATCCCGCGGTTGTTCATCGAGGCCGTAGGCGATCCCGCTGAAAGCCACCGAATGCCCGTTTTCCTGGGGAGCTGCATAGTTGGCCATAGCCACGCCGACCATGTTTTCGAAGGCGCGCGCTCGGAACTGGCCGGTGCGGTTATCATCCAACGGGCAGGCATTGGGTGTTAGAATTATCTCAGCTCCCTTAAGCATGAGAATACGGGCGCTTTCCGGGAATTCACGGTCGTAACATATCATGGCGCCAATTTTAACTTCGCCTTTGGCCGTATCGAGATTACATACATAAAAGTCGTCGCCGGGAGTACATAAGGCATCAAACGAGAAGTCGCAGGTATGCACCTTGGCATAGGTCATCAGGATATCGCCGTGCCGGTCGATGATTGATACGGAGTCCCTCGGCAGGCCAGTCCATTTCTCAAGATAGGTGAGCGCTATGGCCATGTTCAACTCTTTTGCCAGTGACCTGAAATGAGTTATGAATCTGTTCTCCTGGCCGATTGCTTTGGCCGGCCATTCTCTGCGTAATTCAGGCTCAATCGGGTCACGAAAGGGATAGCCGATATTCCACATTTCCGGGAAAAGGGCAATATCCGCCCCAATCTCACTAGCACGGCGGCAAAAATCCTCTCCTTTGACCAGATTGGCATCCTGGTCGTCGCCGCAGGCGACCATCTGAAGCAAAGCAACTCTGAGTGGTCCTGTTTTACTTTCTCTCTTCAACCTTTTCTCTCCCCTTCTGACACTCTGTTCTGTCCGGTCCCTGCTTCCAACTGGCGCAGCAGGCAGGTTTTACCGGATGGATGGCGCAGGAGGCCAGGCCATCGGTGTATTCCAGGAAAGCGCAGGCGCCGTTCACGTGCCGTATCAGCCGGTATTCGGAGTACTGCCACCTTGAATCGTCGTAAAGCTGCCCCCACTCTTTCATGGTTATCCCCAGGAAGGAGGTAATGCGCACGATATCTTCCGGGTTGACGAACGCCTGGTGCATGGTGCAGCAGACGCCGCACCGCCGGCACTCCATCGGCTCGGGTTCTCCTGAATTGTCTTTAATATTATTCATATAAAAAATTCAGGGGAATCCTTCTTTAAGTTTAAAAGACTCCCCTGAATATATATGCCAAATCTGCTTATTTCTTCTTTGGCTCAGACGGTTTAGCTGGCCCGGGTCTGGTTGAGACGGCGGGTTTTGCTGGACTCTTGTGACCCATATCCGGAATACCCTCCTTTGCTTAAGACGTTTATCTGGTAACTGACGTTCGGCCTTTCAAATTAAATCGCTTTTCATCAGGAATATTCTTGCATAAAAAGCGCTCTATATAATATTATACACCAAAATTACATAATGTAAATAGCCTTTAAGTAATCCTTGTCCGGCTTTAGACGGTAAACCGTTTTTTCAGCCGCTCGCAGGCGACCTCCGGCGGCAGGATACAGATATTTTCGTCCTGCAATATCTGGTAGTAAAACTGGTCGCTGGTCTCGATGGGCGAGTACAGCAGCGAGCCCCGCGGCGTAACCCGGGCGTGCGCCCAGAACCGGCCTTTATCGAAACCCGAGTACGTGGCCATGTTGAAGCTGACCAGGTTCAGCTCGTCAAGGTAGCCGAACACTTTGAGCAGGCCGGCAGACAAATCGCGCAGGTCGTCCTCGGAAAGCTCCGCAATCGAAGTCCTGCCGGGAAATACTGCCAGTACGTCGGATAGGCGTCCCCTGGGCATAAAGGCGGTGAGCCACTCTGAATTGCCGATTTTCCCGACATACCTTTCTCCCGTTCGCTTCTCCTGCTCCACGAGGTCGCTCCAGTAATTCGTCCCTTTTTCCTTACAGTATCTCCCGGACGCCTCCAGCACCTGTTGCTGATAGTCGGTCGGGAAGTAGCCGGCGTTGCTCTGCAGATGCGGGTGTACTAGGCTGCCCCCGGAAGGCGGCATGTAGTTCCAGGCGATGAAGTGGTACTTCGCCGAGGGGTCGGACTTCTGGACCGCTTTAATATACGATTGCGCCACCAGCAGGGCGTCGTGCACGGTATCCAGGTCGAATTCCTTCAGGGAAATGAAATGCTCGTCGGAAATAACCACGACGACGCCGTACACGTCGTACGGGGTGGCATTCGGAAAAGCCAGGGCCTTGCCTTTGCGGATGGTGCCCTCCGGGACAAGTTCGGGAGGGAAGCGGGGCGTGATTTTCTCGACGAGGGGCTGGCAAAACGGGCAGGTCAGCTCCCGCGACCTCTGCTCCATGGCTTTTAAGTCCGGCCGGAGAATCCTCTCCAGCGAGAACTGGACGATGCGGCACGTCCGGCCGGTCAGGGGGTCGAAGCGGAACTCGATGGGCACCGCCGCCTCGGCGAACTCGCCGGAGCTGTCGCGTTGCAGTATCCGCGACGGCAGTATCTCGCGCCTGAATTGAATAGGGCTGAATTTAGCTGACTTCATTTTACGATGTTGCTGATTTGCTTGAATTTATCGCCTCTGGCCACTTTGAGGAGCTCGAACAGCGCCATCTCCATGGTCGTCGGGCTGACCCCCGCCGCCCCCATCTTCAACAGGGATACCAGCTTATTCTCCGACTCCCGCGAAGAGATGCAGTCGCCGACCACCTGCACCTCGTAGCCGGCCCGGGACAGGGCCATCGCCGTCTGGTAAACGCAGATATGGGCTTCGATGCCGGCAACGAGCACCTGCTTTCTTTTCAGAAATTCGAGCGATTCACAAAAAGCCCCTTCCTCACAGCAGTCGAAGCAGACCTTTTCTATCGGCTTAACATCCGGCAGAAGCTCTTTTATCTCCGGCAGCGTCGGGCCGAGCCCCTTCGGATACTGCTCGGTCAGGACTATCGGTATCTCCAGCACCTTCGCCCCCCGGATGAGCTTCAGCACGTTCCGCAGGAGCCTTTCCTTGTCATGCATGACGGGGAACAATCTCTCCTGAAAATCTATCAGTACCAGAACGGTGCTATCGGTGGTAAGCATCGCCGGCGCACTCATGATAATGTTACCTCGATTCGCTAAATTCAAATGCCGGACTCACACGCCCGGCCAGCGTAAACAGTATAAGACTCATGTCCGCCTGGTGTCAAAAAGAAACAGCAGGGAAAAGGGGTTGACAGCATGGTACAATGATATTATATGAATAGTTATCCTGCGAGAGGAGGCACTATTAAGATGCATACACAGCAATATATTTTACTTGCTATCATGGTCGTTTGCGGTGCCGCGGTTATCGGCAGCTATATCCACGGGTTCGCCACTCACCCCGGTAGCGCCAACATTCTGTGGGGAGGCGTCTCCGGCGGCATGAGAGTATTCAATTACTTCGCCATGATACTGGCCGCCATAGGCTTCTTCGCCTTTTCTTACTGGCTTTTCTTCAGGATAAACCCGGACGAAGTGCAGATTGCCGGCCGTTTCGGCTACTGGCTGTTCTACGTCATATTTCTGGTTATCCTCATCCCCTCGGCACTGTGGATGCCGCTTACCTACGCTTACCTGGCCCAGCCCGGCACCGGACTCTGGATAGGGATTCGCCTTGTCCTTGCCCTCGCCGGCATCGGTGCGCTGGCGTTATTGTGGGCGATTCTCACCATAAGCCCCAGGGAAACGGGGCTCGCTTACTGGTTTGCCGTCGGCGGTGCCGCGGCTTTCTGTCTCCAGACAGCCATCCTCGATATGTTCGTATGGCCGGCCCTTTTCAACGCTTGATTACTGCGGGCAACACCTGAATACGTTATTCCTCCAGCCTCAGGCCTACCAGCAGGACTCCCGGTCCGCCGTGAACGCCCAGACCGGCACCAAGTTTTAAAATCCTGATTTGCTCTTCCGGAAAGAGCCAGCCCAGGCGTTTTTTAAGCTTCTCGGCCTGCTCCGGTATAGCGCTGTGGACGATGATGAGTTCGGCGATATCCTTCTTGCTTTCCACGAACCTGTAGAGTCTGTCCATCCCCTTGGAAAAGCTGCGTACCAGTCCGGCCCTGATAATTTCGCCCTCGCGGAAGGTAAGCAGAGGCATGACGTTCAAGATATTGGCCGCCGTTACGATGGCCTTGCTCACGCGGCCGCTCCGCGCCAGGTACTTCATCGTCTCAAACACGCCGAACATATCTACCTTGCTGATAGTACGCCGGACTTCCGCCGCTACCGCTGCCAGGCTTTTCCCGTTCTTTGCCAGTCTGGCGGCGGCCATGGCGACCAGTGCCAGACCTGCCGAATTAAATCGCGAATCTACTACTTCGATGGGGCACTTGCTTTCCAGCATCTTCCGGGCAATCATCGCCGAGTTACAGGTGCCGCTTATCTTCGAAGAGATGTGGACGGAAATGATACCGTCAACGCTATCGCAGTAATCCTTGTAGACGCTGGCGAAGTCCTCCGGGGTCGGCTGAGATGTCGCCGGGTGATACGGTGAGGTAGCCAGCATCTTGTAAAAATCGTCGCTCTGGACATCCACGCCGTCGCGGTACACTTTATCGTTAAAACGTATGTATATCGGTACCACCCGGATGCCGAGTTCCTCCGCCAGGTCCTGAGGAATATCCGAGGTGCTATCGGTTATAACCTGAATACTCACGGCACCTCCGCGCTATACCGGCCGCAGCGTCCCGGCGAATACCTGCCAGGCCAGGGCCGATTTGGCTATCAGGCTCAATAGCACGTACGCTTTCTCGCCGAACAGGTAGTCGCGCCACGGGCCGACCTTCTTATACTGCAACACCATGTTGAGCGCAAAGCTGAAGAAAAAGACGAAAAGCGTCGGCAGAATGATGTACACGAACGTCGGTACGCCGCCCTCTGCCTGCGCCAGCGAGCCGAAGAAGTAGATGGCGATGGCCACCCAGGGTGCGACGCCGGCGATGCAGCCCGCGACGTACGATGTCCAGTTCGTCTTTTCGGTGGTCTGGTTGTGCACCTCCATTATCAACCCGCAGAGGTTCATCACGGCGGTAAGCACAAAGGCCATGATAAGGGCTCCGAGGTCATACACGCCGCACAGCATGCCTATGAGGACAATCATGAGGGATGCGCTCAGCGAATATTCGTACCAGCGGGCGTAGTTGATGCCCTTCTTCAGGTTGTTGACGTACCATCCGAACGTACCCGGAGAAGCCACGGTGAAGTGGGCGACAGCCGACAGGAGGAGGAACACGGCCACCATGATGCCGAAGGGCAAACTGACGAGTGTATCGGTGACCGGCCACAACTTACCGATTGATTCATCGTATGTCAGGAAAGAAGTGGTAATCGGCAGTTTGAAGTCGTTGCTCAGGATGATGATGAAGATTGCCTGGGCCAGGTGGAGAAAACCCATGAAGATGTTGTAGACACGCAGCCTGGTAAACTGTGGTTCATAGCTCATCTGCATCCTCCTTATTCAGGCACTTGACCTGTAGTAGTCTCATATT
>DATLAD010000134.1:0-3594 GCA_035527575.1 Dehalococcoidales bacterium | reverse complement strand
GGCTACCAGATAATGTACCCGGAGGGCTGGGCCGCCCGCCACAACACCTACCTGGGCGTGGATATCGCTCCCGCGCCCGACTATGTTAAAGTGGCCGAGGCCTTCGGCGCCTACGGGGAGAAGCTGGAAGACCCCGGAGATATAGAGGCAGCCTTAATGCGGGGACTTGAGCAGATAGCGCAGGGGAGGGCCGCCCTGCTCGATGTGGTTATGGAAAATATCCCTCCCTTTATGCCACCCCCGCGCCTAACCTGAAATTGACACAATGCACACCGGGGACTATAATCCTCATGCATATTTAATTAAAATTGTGGCTGGTAAATTGGCGGAAATCTGGACCACCCAAGATAGCCTGCGCTTTTTGCAACAGCTCGGTGTTATTCCTTCATAATTTGAAATACCCTCTCCTCCGTGTTAGAATCCTCTTGAAAGAAATATTTCTAAACACCCTCACATTACAGGCACTTACCATCCAATTTGGACGTGCTTGAATCCCATTTAAAAAGGAGGGGATGATGGTCACATCCGCTAAGACAACCGCCCAAGATAAGAGCCTTTTCGCCAAAGAGCTGCGGAAAGCCATCGGGGAGAACAAGGTCAAGGACGACGATATCGTCCTGGTGACTTACGCCTCGGATGCCAGTCCGGTGCCCGCCCGCAAACCCGGCTTCGTCGTCCTGCCCGAAAGCAAGGAGGACGTCATCGCCACCCTTAAGCTTGCTAATAAATATAAAATCCCGGTTGCCGTCATGGCAGGCGGGGTCAGCATGGCCGGCTACAATATAACGTCGGAAGGCGGCATCGTCCTGGATATGCACCGCATGGATAGGATTATCGAGATAAATACCGACTCCGGTTATGCGGTCGTCGAGCCGGGCTGCAGCTTCGATAAGCTCACCGCGGCGCTGCGCGAGAAGGGTTTCCGCGCACTTATTCCCACCACCCCGGGTTCGTCATCAGCGATGGGCAATGCCCTGGGAAGGCCGTCCAACAGCCTGTGCAACCGCCACCTCGATGCCATCGTCGACCTGGAGGTCGTCCTGCCGGACGGCACCGAGTTCCGCACCGGCTCCTCGCACTTCCCCAACGCCGGCAGCAGCCTGCGGTACGGCCCCTTCGCCGACCTCGCCGGACTGTACACCTGCGGCTACGGCACCATGGGCATCATCACCAGGGCCGCGCTCAGGATTTACCCCATCAACGAGGCCAACCGCGTCAATGTCGCCGCCTTCGATAATTTCTCGGACGCCGTCGATTTCGTTAAAGACATCATCAACAACAATATCCCCGAGCATTGCATAATATGGAACTGGCAGCTTTACGAGACCTTCGCCGTGGACACCTCCAAGCCCGGCACCGTCATTCCCGACATGCTCAAGTCCGACCCCCATACCCCGCCGGAAGGTATCCCCTACTGCATCGTCACCACCTTCCTTTCAGGCTACGAGGAGATGATGGTAGCCTCCGAGAAGATATTAACCAGGGTGGCTACTAAATACCACGGCAAGACCCTCACCAAGAAAGAAATCCAGGAGCTGATTCCCATACCCATGGCCGGCTGGAACGAGCTTTACGCCGACTACCACCAGATAGAGCCCACCTTCTTCGGACTCGGCAAGTACATGGTCTGGATTATGTTCGCCGAGCCCAAGGACGTTAAAAAGATGGAGAAATACGCGGTGGATGAGCTGGCCAAGCTGGGCGTAGCCCCGGTCTGCTACTACTCGCAGCCGTTCGACTTCGGACGTTCCATATTCTTCCGCATCTTCGCCTTCCCCGACCCGAAGAACGAGGAACTGATTGGCAAGGTCGGGGCCAAGTTCAACGAGATGTTCAACGTAGCCATGGAGCGCTACGGGGCCATCCCGATGCGCCACAAGGTCTATCTCCCCTGCATCGACCAGACCGGCGGATTCTACGACGTGATGAAAAGGATTAAAAAAGCCCTCGACCCCAATAATATCCTGAACCGGGATATAGGAATATTTCCGGAGGACGAGCGATGAAAATAGCCACCAAGCTGGAAGACATCGGGGGAGCCGCCTCCCTCTGCATAAAATGCAGCAACTGCACCTACGGCGCCTGGCCGCTGAACTATCCGCTCTGCCCGATATACTCCCGCGACCGCTGCTACACCTACAGCGCCGGCGGCCTGCTCTACCTGGTGCTGGCCCTGCTGAACAATAAAATAGACCTCAACCAGTCCGTGGCCGACCTTGCCTTTACCTGCACCGGCTGCCTGGCCTGCGATAGCCAGTGCGGCATCATCCGCTCCCAGAGTCCGAATGTCGACCCGTGGGACATTATCCGACTCCTGAGATACGAGTGCGTGAAGAGAGGCTTCATCCCGGCAGGAAGAACCAGAAAGATAAATGACGAGATTGAGAAAAAGGGGTATTACGGAGAGCCGAGCAGCCTCAAGCTTTCCACTAAAATACACAGTGATAAAGCCAATACAGTCATCTTCGCCGAATGCTCCCACACACAAACTCAGAGCGAAATCGCAGATACCGTCGCCAGGCTGCTGGAGAAAATCGGCAGGCCGGTGACGCAGTTCGCGGAATATGGATGCTGCGGCTCGACGCTCTACGACCTCGGTTTCTGGGACAACCTGGAGTCGCTCATCGAGAGTAACTGGCAGAAGATGAAAAACTTGAAAGATAAAACATTTGTCTTTATCAACCCTCACTGCCAGGAATTCATGGTCAGGAGATACCCGGAGACGATACCCGAGAGTAAAGGCCTGAAGACCCAGCATATCAGCCAGTACCTGGCTAAAGCTCTCAAAGCCGGCAAACTGAAGAGCAAAAAGGCGGATAAAATAAAGGTCAGCTACCACGACCCGTGCTACCTGGGGAGAGGGCTGGGAATATACGATGCCCCCAGGAAAGTCCTGGCCTCGCTGGAGGGAGTGGAGCTGGTGGAGATGGAGAGAAACCGGGAGAACGCCTTCTGCTGCGGCGGCCGGGCGGTGGGCAGCTACTTCCCCGAAATGTCCGAATGGACGTCCCGGGAAAGAATCAAGGACTTCGAGGCTGCGGGGGCCGACCTTTTGATAACTGCCTGCGGTTACTGCAAGGATAATTTCCAGAAAGTGCTGCCCGGGAAAGATAGAAGCCGCGTAAAAGATTTAAGCGAGCTCGTTGACGAGCGGACGTAATAGAGTTTGAAATATCGCGAACCGTATTTCCCAAGTCGAGACCGAATTAAAAGGAGGGACCAGACATGCCATTCAAGGTTAGGGGCAAACTGATTGGATTTATGAACGATGTTGACCGGTTCCCCTGCCACTTCGATTATAAAATCGGCGAGGAGTTTACTTACGACGGCGAGAGAATCGAAGGCAGGATATGTCCGGGTGTTTTGCTCACCATGGTGCCGACGATATGGCAGACTTTCTTTACCGGGAAGAGGGCTTACGAACGGATTATCTTCAAATACTCCGGCTTAAGTGCCAAAGACCCCGGTATGAAAGAATACGACGGGATTGGATTCCGTCCCCTGAAAGAGGCGCCCGAGGGCTCCGGCAACAAATCAACCATAGTCGTATCGCCGGAACGCCCCACGGGTCTTAAGGGAGGTGGAACCTTCGCC
>DATLAD010000133.1:0-6633 GCA_035527575.1 Dehalococcoidales bacterium | reverse complement strand
AGTCTTACCGAAATATCCAGGTCAACCCTGCTTAACGCAGCTACTACCTATAGATTAGTTTCAACTCTGGTTAAAAGAGGTTATTTATCTCATCAACAAAACAAGGGAATGTATTCACTCGGCTTGAAGACGATTGACTTTAGCTACGCAGTTAGAAGAAATCTAAAGTTTATTGATTTTGCCTACCTGTCCTTAAGTAAGCTTTGTAAAGAACAGAAAGAATCGGCCTATTTAGCTGTGAAGGATGGAGACGAGTCGCTCGTAATAGAAGAGGTCGGAGTTACCGAAGATTTGCGTATCAATTCACCCATAGGTAAACGACTACAGTTACATTGTACGGCTGGCGGTAAAATATTATTGGCCTCATTATCTGAAGAGGAACGAAAGGCATATTACAGCAAAAATACGCTCCAACCATTTACCAAGAATACTATCACCGATGCTTCCGAGCTTGAAAAAGAAATCAAGAACGTAAAAACAGAAGGCGTTGCTTTCGATAAAGAGGAATACAGAATGGGAATATGGGCGGCCGCAGCGCCTATTTATAATACGAATGGAAATATGATTGCCGCCGCAGGTATTATAGTTCTCATTTCGCACATCAATGATGATAGTGTCAAAAAATTTGCGACGGCGATAAAGAGTTGCACGGCAGAAATATCTCAAATTATAAGTCGAATTAGTTAATATGTTTTTCCGTGACGGAAGAGGCCAGAGATAGCTGAAGAGAAAGCATAATCTTTGAACGTTGCAGGAGAAAGGAACATGGCGAAAAGCTTGAATAAAAAGACCATCCGGGAACCGGCAAGAGAAGTCAGAGTATGCTATGAAGCTGATGTCGTTGTTGTCGGCGGCGGTCCCGGGGGACACTCGGCGGCAATAGCCGCGGCACGCAACGGCGCAAGAACGGTGCTGCTGGAAAGATACGGGCACCTGGGGGGCATGGCTACCGGGGGAATAGTAATACAAATCCCGCACATGAGTGACGGCGGGAAGGAGCCGGTAATCGCCGGCCTTACCCAGGAATGGCTGGAAAGACTGGATGTCATCGGCGGGGCTCTTCGTCCCAGAATGGAGGAAATAGGCTCCGACGATAAGAAGCTGGTTTCCTGGTGGCGGCGCTTCATGGGCAACGTGATTAACGGCAGGATAGAGCATACCGCGTGGGTGGACCCCGAATTGTTGAAGTGCGTCCTGAACGATATGGTGGAGGAGGCGGGAGTAAAGCTGTTTCTTCATTCCTGGGGCACCCGGGCTATCGTTAATGATGGCAAAGTCCAGGGCATCGTGTTTGAGAGCAAATCTGGCAGGCAGGCTATACTTGGAGAGATAATAATTGACGGAACCGGAGACGGCGACCTCCTGCCCTCGGCTGGCGCGGAGTGTGATGGCGCAATCGACCCTTCATCAAGGAGTTCCATGCTGGCCCTGGTTTTTCGGCTGGGAAACTGTGATTACCAGAAACTCTGTGATTTCAGAGAGGCTGAACCGGCAAAATTCCAGGAACTGATGAAAGAGCTAGCCGGTGTCGCCGGCACCCGTCTGTTGCCGCTACCATCGCCCCGCAATGACGTTTTATGGGTCAACAACTGGATACCGGGCCTGGATTGCACTAACGTGGAAGACCTCACCAGGCTGGAGGTCGAAATGCGCAAGATAATGTTGCGGGGACATGCTTTTCTGAAGAAGAATGTCCCCACCTTTGAGAACAGCTTTATACTCGATACGGCTTCACAAACCGGAACGAGGGGCAGCCGCCGTCTGGCAGGAGAATACGTAATTACCAAAGAAGACTTCCAGACTTGCAGAAAATATGAAGATACCATAGCTGTGTTTCCACGCCTCGGCCCACCGGGAGGAGGAGAAGTCAGGCATGTTTACATTCCCTATCGAGCGCTGGTACCTGTCAAAACGGAGGGCCTGCTTGTCGCCGGTCGCAGTTTCTCTTCGGACATGGCAGCCAACAACATGGCCAACCTCATCCCGCATTGTATCGCGATGGGACAGGCTGCCGGGACGGCAGCCGCGCTGGCTATAAAACAGGGGATTAGTCCCCGAAAGGTAAATTACACAACTCTACAAAAAACTCTGATGAATCAGGGTGTCCCCTTGCCGGGTGTGGTTTTAAATGATGCTAAACAGGCTGCATGACCGTCTTTAATAAGAACTTTAAGGCAGCGGGAAGGAGGTGATACGCCTGCAGATTAGATAATCGTGACGGATTATTGGTTCATCTATAATCAAGGAGGTGAAATCTAATGAAAAAAATATTTGGTATTCTTATGGCATTGGTATTGTTGAGCGCGTTGCTCGTAGCCTGTGCTGAGCCAGCACCGGCACCAGCGCCATCTCCGACTCCGGCGCCAGCTCCAGCGCCTGCCCCGGCGCCATCTCCGACTCCGGCGCCAGCTCCAGCGCCTGCCCCGGCACCGGCGCCAGCACCTGTAGTGGACAAGTACGGCGGCGTCCTGAAAATACCGCTAACGGTAGGACCGGCAACACCTATCGGCTATCCTTCAGAAGGCGCCCCCGACGCCCAGGATGACGCCAGACCCTGTCTTGAGAACCTGATAACGGCCAAGGGCGGGGGAGTAATCGAGGCTGTACTGGCAACCGGCTGGGAAATCGCTTCCGACGGCAAGTCCATCAAGATTACCCTGAGAAAGGGAGTCAGGTTCCATGATGGCACCGACTTCAACGCCGCGGCGGTCAAGTTTAACCTCGATAATATGATAGCGGCCAAAAAGGTGCCTGAGTGGCAATCGGTGGATATCATCGACGATTACACGGTTCGCCTCAATATCACCGGACTCACCAACGGGATCTTAACCACCCTGGGGACTTCTTATACCCAGATGATATCGCCGACGGCCGTCGAGAAGAACGGCCTGGAATGGGCAAGGTGGCACCCGGTGGGCACGGGCCCGTTCAAATTCGTGGAATACGACCGTGATGTCAAGCTGGTGTACGAAAGGAACGAGAACTACTGGCAACCGGGTAAGCCCTATCTGGACGGCATTGAATACCACGTTATTGCTGACGAAACGGTACGCAAGATAGCCTTCGAGATGGGCGATGTTCACACACTGCGAGGCTCCGGGATGAACGCCCAGGAGTTAAAGAACCTGGGCTACCCGTATACTGTCCGGGCCGGAGGAACCTATTTACTTATTCCGGATAGTACAAATCCTGAATCCCCCTTTGCCGACAGGAATGTGCGTCTGGCAGTGGAATATGCCATTGACCGGGAGGCACTGGCGGACGCATTGGGTTATGGTTTCATGAGACCAGCGTATCAGGTTTACCCCGGTTTCGAAGTAACCCGTGTCCCCAACCTGGAGGAGCACAACTACAACCCGGCCAAGGCCAGGCAACTGTTGACCGATGCCGGCTACCCCGACGGCTTCAAGACCAAGATACACGCCTTTATCCGCGTGGTCCCCAAGGACTACGTCTCAGCCATTGTGAATATGCTACGCGAAGTTGGTATTGAAGCTGAGTCTGACTTTCCGGAAGCCGGCCGCTATACGGAATTGCGTTTCGGGGGCTGGAACGACGGCATGATGGCCCATGCGATGGCCTCCTTTGATGAGAATATGTTCCGTGGTTTCAGCTTCTACTTTGGCAGCACACAATTTCCCAGCGTCCAAAAACCCGATGGATGGAGCGAGGCCTATTACGATGCGCTTTACTCGTCCAGTGTTGACCCCCTGAAAGTACAAAAGCTGGTAAAGCTGATGTATGACGAGACGATGGTCATCCCCTACCTGGAAGAGACCGCGGTACAATTCTTCCAGATGGGCGTCCATGACACCGGCATGCTGGAAGCAAGCCTGTTCGTCTGGTATCCCGAAAACACATGGCTTGACCCGGATCTCCGGTAGACGCCGTGAAATAGATAAGGTTTGAGTGTGACACAGTCCGTCCCGGCGACTTTGAGTTATGCCCGTCGCCGGGACGGAATAATTGACTCAGTCATTCCGGTTTGCGATACTGGTATAAACACGGTAAAACCCGGTTGAAAGTTACCGGGATAGACTGAATAATTGAATTTCACTATGCTGCGAACCGAAAGGACTCTATCGCTCGTGGCTGGTCCGGTTGAAGGCACGGCATGTATTGCGAACGGATTCGCCTTCAGGCCGTGGAGTGTCTTCTGCCACGGGATGTTAATCGTAGAAAAGTAGCCATGGGAACATATATCATCCGCCGAATATTACAGATGGGGCTTGTCCTGCTAATAGTCACGGTAATCGTGTTCTTAGCGGTACGGTTTTTACCGGGTGACCCTATTCTGATGTATCTAACCCGCGAAGACGTACAGGAGATTACGCAGGAGCAAATTGACGCAATCAGGCATGATTTGGGGCTGGACAGGTCCATGTTTGTGCAGTATTTTGACTGGCTGGGGCATGCGGCTACCGGTGACCTCGGGAACTCTATCATACACCGCGGAAAGGTGATAAACGATATAAAAAAGCGGTTGCCGATAACTCTTTATATAGGCGGCCTGGCCTTTATCATCAGCATTATTATCGGCATACCGATGGGCGTGGTCGCGGCGGTAAGGCGTGGTACCTGGCTGGACAGTGTATTGACCAGTCTCGGTAATCTGGGAATAACTATTCCCATTTTCTGGCTCGGCATACTGCTCATTTACGCTCTAGGGTTTAAACTGGGCTTGCTGCCAATCTATGGCTACACCTCGCCCTTCAAGGACTTCTGGAAGAGCACGCAGCAGATTATCATGCCCGTTTTTTGCCTGGCTGTTCCTTCTGTCGCTTCGGCAGTCCGCATGACCCGCTCCAGCATGCTCGAAGTTATGCGGCAGGACTATGTCCGGACGGCCTGGTCCAAGGGTCTAAGAGAGCGGGCGGTAATAATAAGGCATGCCCTGAAAAACGGCCTCATTCCAGTGGTTACCCTAAAAGGCATAACCCTGGCGGCGATTATCGGCGGCTCCGTACTCGTCGAGACCGTTTTCAGCATTCCCGGTATGGGGAGGCTGGCAGTTGAGGGGCTTTTCTCACAGGATTACGCCGTGGTACAGGGTGTGATACTGGTAATCGGTACCCTTGTGCTGGCCGTCAACCTGCTGATAGACCTTTCCTATGGATGGCTTGACCCCAGGATACGGTATGGATAAGGAGGCAAGTACCATGCCAGAAGAGGCTGAACAGAGCTTGGAGTTGATGGGGCCCCCACCCCGTGTCAACGAGCTCCGGCGCTTCCTCAAGGTTTTTCTAGGCCGACCTGTGGTTGTATTTGGGGCTATCATTATAGTGGTCCTTATAATATGTGCCGCCTTTCCCCAATGGATAGCCCCCTACGACCCTATTAAGCAGAACCTGAGAAGTGTCCTGCTTCAGCCCAGCAGCGAGCACCTCCTGGGTACCGATGCCCTCGGCAGAGATTTGTTAAGCCGTATCATCTTTGGCGCGCGGACGGCGGTTATGGTCGGTGTCGTCGCGCTTGGTATTGCCGCTGTGAGCGGCATGATACTCGGGCTAACCGCCGGATATTTCGGCGGTATAACGTACGCGATTATCATGAGGTTCATAGACGCGCTGATGGCTTTCCCGGTAATCCTGCTGGCTCTCGCCATCGCGGCTCTGCTCGGCGGAGGGCTATTAAATGTCATGATAGCCATAGGCATCGGCATGATGGCGGGATACGCCAGGGTTATGTGCGGTCAGGCTATTTCCGTCAGGGAAAATGACTATATTTTAGCAGCGCGCAGCTCAGGAGCAAGTAACCTGCGCATCATGTTCCGTCATGTCTTCCCTAACTGTTTCCCGCCAATGATAGTACTGATGACCATGATGATTGGAATGACTATCCTGTTCGAAGCCGGCCTTAGCTTCCTTGGTATCGGCATCAAGGAACCTACTGTAGCCTGGGGCAGCCTGGTTAATGACGGCTATAAGTATCTATTGACGCATCCGTTACTTTCAGTGGCTCCCGGCGTCGCTATCATTTTTGTGGTGTATGCCTTTAATATGGTTGGGGATGGTATAAGAGACGCCATTGACCCCAGACTGCGAGGCACTTTATAGTCAGGATTTATAAAAAAGAACAAATCGCCGTCCGTTGTAAGGAGGAGATATAGCCAGGAACCGTCTCAAGATTGACATATATTCCCGCATCTTCCCCTTGTTTTAAATTCCTGTATATTAGCTTCTAAAGCCGGGCGGGCTCTGCCAGGGGAGAATCAGGAAAAGGCTGGTGCTGGAGCCCCTACCATTGGCAGCCTGATGCACAATTGGTTTAATGGTATCCCGCCCCTACCTCTTATATGGGAATCAGCTTTTACGGTATTAGATTTTCTTGCGGCCCACTCAAACCCGGGAAATACCACCCCCCTGTTTGACAAGACGCTTATACAGGTCTGCGGCAGGGGGATAAAAAGGGGCAGGTTATTGAACACTTCCGTTGTTGCTGATTGAACTGGTTCGGTTTAAATTGCATTAAAACTATTATACAATTATAATTAGAGGAATTAGGCAGGGCACGATTTATGATAAAAATCAGACGTATAATACTGGCGTTAGCATTTCTTCTGCTGGCCTTATCCATAGGCGCCGGCGTTTACGCGCAGACTCCCCATGTCGACGTTCTTACCATCAAGGGGAC